>JACCXP010000434.1 GCA_013696905.1 Thermoleophilaceae bacterium | reverse complement strand
AAGATCACGCTCAACATGGGCGTCGGCGAGGCCAAGCAGGACTCGAAGATGCTCGACGCCGCGCAGGAGCAGCTCGCGACGATCGCGGGTCAGCACCCTAACGTCCGCCGCGCGCGGCAGTCGATCGCCGCGTTCAAGCTGCGCGAGGGCATGCCGGTCGGCCTCGCGGTGACGCTCCGCGGCGCGCGCATGTACGAGTTCCTCGACCGCCTGATCTCGATTGCGATCCCGCGCATCCGCGACTTCCGTGGCCTCAGCGCGCGCTCCTTCGACGGCCGCGGCAACTACTCGATGGGCGTCCGCGAGCAGATCATCTTCCCGGAGATCGACTACGACGCTGTCGATCAGGTCCGCGGGCTCGACATCACGATGACGATCAAGGCCCGCAGTGACGAGGAGGCGTTCGCGCTGCTCGAGGCGTTCGGGATGCCGTTCTCGCAGGAGGGGCGCCCGGGACGCGCCGCTCCCGATCCCGACGAGGCCGACGAGGAGCGCCGGCGCGAGGAGGCGCGAGCGCGTGCGGAGGCCGAGCGGGCCGCGCTCGAGCAGCTCAAGGAAGAGGATCCGGACGCCTACGAGCGTTCGCAGCCCTCTGCCGTCGAGGAAGACTCACCGGACGCGACCACTTAAGGACGAAGGAGCACATGGCTAAGACCTCACAGGTGGTGCGCCAGCAGCGCCCCCAGAAGTACAAGACGCGGGCCTACAACCGTTGCCGGCGCTGCGGGCGCCCGCGCGCCTACTACCGCAAGTTCGGCCTCTGTCGGATCTGCCTGCGCGAGATCGCCCATGAGGGCTTCATCCCCGGCCTGACGAAGTCGTCGTGGTGATCGCATGTCGATGACCGATCCAGTCGCCGACTTCCTCACCCGCATCCGCAACGCCGCGAGCGCCGACCATGCCGACGCCGAGATCCCGGCCTCCGGCTTCAAGGTCGAGCTCGCGCGCATCCTGCGCGAGCAGGGCTACATCGAGGGCTACGCGACCGAGCCCGGGCGCATCGGCGACGTGCTGCGTGTGCGGCTCAAGTACACCGACGACCGCCAGCCCGTGATCACCGGCATTCGCCGCGTCTCGCGCCCCGGCCGGCGCACCTACGTAAGCGCCGGCCAGATCCCCAAGGTGCTCGGCGGCATGGGCACCTCGATCGTCTCCACCTCGCACGGCGTGATGACCGGCCACGAGGCGCGCCGCGCCGGCGTCGGCGGCGAGCTGGTGGCGGAGGTCTGGTAACCGTGAGTCGGATAGGACGACAGCCGATATCGGTGCCGACGAGCGTCACGGTGTCGATCGAGCCCGGGGTCGTGCGCGTCAACGGACCGCGCGGGGAGCTCCACGAGCGTCTCGTGCGCGACATCACGGTCGAGCAGTCCGACGGCGAGCTCGTCGTCAAGCGCCCGACCGATCGCGGCGAGCACCGTGCGCTCCACGGGCTCACGCGCTCGCTGATCTTCAACATGGTCCACGGCGTCACGCAGGGATTCGAGAAGCGCCTGGCGATCCAGGGGGTCGGCTACCGCGCCGCCCTGCGCGGCGACGACATCCAGCTCACCGTCGGCTACTCACACGCCGTCGACATCAAGGCGCCCGACGGCATCGAGTTCGAGGTGCCTACTCCGACCTCGATCGTCGTCAAGGGCATCTCCAAGCAGGCGGTCGGCGAGATCGCGGCTCGAATTCGCAAGGTGCGCCCCCCCGAGCCCTATAAGGGCAAGGGGATCCGCTACGAGGGCGAGCTGGTGCAGCGGAAGGTCGGCAAGCGCGCATGAGCGTGAAGACGAAGCCCGCCGCACGTCTGCGCCGCCGGCGGCGGGTGCGCGCGAAGGTGCGCGGCACCGCCGCGCGCCCGCGCCTGGCCGTGTTTCGCTCGAACCGCGGCATCCAGGCGCAGCTGATCGACGACGAGGCCGGGCGCACGATCGTCGCCGTCAACTGGATCGAGGCGGACCTGCGCGGGCTCGCGCCGATGGAGCAGGCGATCGAGGTCGGCAAGCTGATCGCGAGCCGAGCACGCGAGACCGGCACCGAGACGTGCGTCTTCGACCGCGGGGGATACCGCTACCACGGCCGCGTCAGGGCGCTTGCGGACGGCGCTCGCGAGGGCGGGCTCGCCTTCTAGCTCCAGGCGACGCCTCTTCGCTAACCTCGAAAAGTCATGCCTTACACCGACAGGACAGTCGACGCAGGCGGTTACGACCTGCAGGAGCGGGTCGTCGAGATCAACCGCGTCGCAAAGGTCGTCAAGGGCGGCCGCCGCTTCTCCTTCACGGCGCTCGTCGTCGTGGGCGACGAGCGCACCGTCGTCGGGGTCGGGTACGGGAAGGCGAACGAAGTTCCGCTCGCGATCCAAAAGGGCGTCGAGCGCGCCAAGAAGAACCTCTTCAAGGTGCCGCGCTACGGCAGCACGATCACCCACCAGGTGACCGGCATCCACGGCGCCGGGCGCGTCTTCCTCAAGCCCGCCTCCGAGGGCACCGGCGTGATAGCGGGTGGCGGCGTGCGCGCGGTGCTCGAGCTCGCAGGCATCCACGATGTGCTCTCGAAGTCGCTCGGCAGCCAGAACCCGATCAACCTCGTCAAGGCGACCGTCGCCGGGCTGCAGTCTCTGCGCAGTCCCGACGAGGTGGCGGACCTGCGTGGCATCTCCGTGCGCGAGGTGCTCGGCTTCGCGGGCCACGAAGACTCCGCGCGCGACGGCGACGCCGCCCCGCCGAGCCCCGCTGCGAACGGCGCTCCGGTCGCGACGCCGCCGGTCGAGGAGGCGGCGCCCGCCTGATGGCGACGCTCTCGATCACCCAGCTCCGCTCGTCGAGCGGCTCGAACCCGAAGCAGCGCGACACCTTGCGCACGCTCGGGCTCGGGCGCATCGGCAAGCGCTCCGAGCGCGCCGACAGCCCGGCGTTGCGCGGGGCGCTGCACAGCGTTCGCCACCTCGTCAAGGTCGAGGACTAGGCCGGTGGCCGAGCTCGACCTCGACACGATCGGCCTGCACTCGCTGAAGCCGCCGCCAGGCTCGCGTCATCGACGCAAGCGGGTCGGCCGTGGTGAGGGCTCGGGCCACGGGAAGACCTCTGGGCGCGGACACAAGGGCGCGGGCTCGCGCGCCGGCAGCAAGAGCAACAAGGCCTTCGAGGGTGGGCAGATGCCGATTCACATGCGTCTGCGCAAGCTGCGCGGCCCGCACATGAAGAAGTCGATGCCCTTCGAGCAGTTCCGCACCCGCACCCAGGGCGTCAACCTGCGCGACCTCGAGGCACGCTTCGAGTCAGGCGCCGAGGTGACGCCCGAAACGCTTCGCCGCAGCGGCCTCGCCACGCGCAAGGCGATCCCGGTCAAGGTCCTCGGCCAGGGCGAGATCTCGAAGCCGCTGGTCGTGCACGCGCACGGCTTCTCGGCCGCGGCGCGCGAGAAGATCGAATCGGCTGGGGGCTCCTGCACGGTCCTCGAGGCGTAGGCAGCCGCGATGTGGCAGACGCTCCAGGGCTCGATCCGGATCCCTGAGATCCGCAAGAAGCTCGCCTTCACGGCCGCGATCCTGTTGCTCTACCGGCTCGGGGCCTACATCCCCGCCCCGGGAGTCAACCCGGATGCGCTCGACGCGCTGTCGGCTCAGTTCAGCGGCTCGAACGTGCTCGGCTTCCTCAACCTGTTCTCCGGCGGGTCGCTCCAGCGCTTCGCGATCTTCGCGCTCGGGATCATGCCCTACATCACGGCGTCGATCGTGCTGCAGCTGATGACCGTCGTCGTGCCCTCGCTTGAGAAGCTGCGCAAGGAGGGCGAGGTCGGGCAACAGAAGATCACCCAGTACACGCGTTACCTGACCGTCGCGCTCGCCTTCTTCCAGTCGATCGGCTACGTGCTGCTGATCCGCTCCACGGCCGGCGGCGCGATCCCCGTGGTCGAGAACTTCAACGCCGCGACCGTGTTCGTGATCGTGCTGACGCTGACCGCGGGCACCGTGCTGCTGATGTGGTTCGGCGAGCTGATAACCCAGCGCGGGATCGGCAATGGGATCTCGCTGATGATCTTCGCGAGCATCGTCGCGAGCCTGCCGCAGGGCCTCCAGGCGTGGTGGACCAACCCCGACCAGGTGTTCAAGG
Source organism: Thermoleophilaceae bacterium (assembly GCA_013696905.1). Taxonomy (GTDB): domain Bacteria; phylum Actinomycetota; class Thermoleophilia; order Solirubrobacterales; family Thermoleophilaceae; genus JACCXP01. The sequence goes on along the minus strand of JACCXP010000434.1, from coordinate 3,465 downwards.
TGATGATGCCGTTCCTCGCGCTGGGGATCATCATCGCGATCGTCTTCATCCAGGAGGGTCAGCGGCGCATCCCTGTGCAGTACGCGAAGCGGGTGATCGGGCGGCGCAGCCAGGGCGGGCAATCGACCTACCTGCCGCTGCGCGTGAACATGGCCGGCGTGATCCCGGTGATCTTCGCCGCCTCTCTGATGGCTTTCCCCCCGACCGTCGGCACGCTCACCCAGGCCAGCTGGGCGCAGGGCTTCTCGACCTTCTTCTCGCCGAACGGATGGCCGTATCTGCTCGGCGAGGCCGTCCTGATCGTGGTCTTCACGTACTTCTACACCGCCGTCACCTTCAACCCGGTCGAGCAGGCGGACAACCTGAAGAAGTACGGCGGCTTCATACCGGGCGTGCGGCCCGGGCGCCCGACGGCCGAGTACCTCGATCGCATCCTGGCCCGCTTGACTTTCCCGGGCGCTCTCTACCTGGCGGCGGTCGCCGCGCTTCCCACCATCCTGATCAACCAGACGAGCGCCAATTTCTTCTTCGGCGGCACGTCGATCCTGATCGTCGTCGGCGTCGCGCTCGACACGATGAAGCAGCTCGAGGCGCAGATGATGATGCGCAACTACGAGGGCTTCCTGCGTTAGCCGGCCTGGCGCCGGCCTGTAGGGTGCCGCGCGTGGAAACCCTGTGAGCGAGCTGAACCTGATCATGCTTGGCCCCCCGGGGGCGGGCAAGGGAACGCAGGCCGAGCGGCTGGTGGAGGACTTCGAGCTTCCCTATTACGCCACCGGCGACATCCTGCGCGCCGCCGTTCGCGACGGGTCCGAGCTCGGCCGCGAGGCCAAGGAGCACATGGACCGGGGCGACCTGGTGCCGGACGAGCTGATCACGAAGGTGATCGTCGAGCGCCTCGACACGCCCGAGGCGGCCGACGGCTTCGTGCTCGACGGGTTCCCGCGCACGCGAGGACAGGCGCAGTCGCTCGACGAGCAGATCGATCGTCTCGGCCGCAGGCTGACGGCAGCGCTGCTGATCGAGGTCGACGACGACGAGGTGGTCCGCCGCCTCAGCGGTCGTCGCGTGTGCGCGGCCAACGGGCACCTCTATCACGTCGACCACGACCCGCCGAAAAGCGAGGGCGTATGTGACGAGGATGGCTCCGCGCTCGAGCAGCGCGACGACGACCGCCCGGAGACCGTCAAGCATCGACTCGAGGTGTACCACGAGCAGACCCAGCCGCTGGTCGAGTTCTACGACGAACGCGGGATGCTGCGGCGCTTCAACGGCTCTCGCAAGCCCGGCGAGGTGCACGACCACATCAAGGCCACGCTTGCCACGCTGCGCCTCGAGGAGGAGCTCTAGGCTGGATGCTCTCGTGATCGTCAGGAAGAGCCCGGAGGAGATCGAGAAGGTCGCCGCGGCGGGTCAGATCCTGGTCCGCTGTCTCGCCATGCTCAAAGGCAAGGCCCGGCCCGGCATCTCGACCGGCGCGCTCGACCAGGCGGCCGAGCGCTTCATCCGCTCGCAGGGGGCGGAGCCCGCGTTCAAGGGGTACCACGGCTTTCCCGGCTCGATCTGCGCCTCGCCGAACTCGATGATCGTGCACGGGATACCGGGGCCCTACGAGCTGCGCCGCGGGGACGTGCTCTCGCTCGACGTCGGCGTCGTGCTCGACGGCTGGGTCGCCGATGCCGCCGTCACCGTGGCAGTCGGCCCGATCTCAGCCGTAGCGGCCAAGCTGCTCGAGGTCACCCGCGGGGCCCTCTTCGACGCGGTCGAGCTGTGCCGGCCCGACAATCACCTCGGCGATGTGTCGCACGCGGTGCAGGCGCGCGTCGAGCGCGCCGGGTTCTCCGTCGTGCGCGCGCTGGTCGGCCACGGAGTAGGTCGGGCGATGCACGAGGATCCGCAGATCCCGAACTTCGGCGAGCCCGGCAGCGGTCCGGTCCTGCGCGAGGGAATGGTGTTCGCGATCGAGCCGATGGTGAACGTCGGCACCGATCCGATCAGGATGGGCGAGGACTCCTGGGCCGTGTACTCGCAGGACGGGTCTCTCGCCGCGCATTTCGAGCACACCGTGGCGGTGACGGCCGACGGTCCGCGCATCCTGACCCCGTGGCACGCCGAGGAGGCGCGCCGCGCCGCCTGAGATATCTGAGGCCGCCGATTGCTACCCTTACCGGTCGGCTGGCGCTTGACCGACTCCTGGGTCCTGCGCCCTACCTCTTTACAAGTCCCACAGATCGCGGAGCGATGAAGGTCCGAGCTTCAGTCAAGCCGATGTGCGAGAAGTGCAAGATCATCCGTCGCCACGGGGCGGTGCTGGTGATCTGCCAGAACCCACGTCACAAACAGCGCCAGGGGTGAGCTGATGGCAAGAATCGCGGGGGTCAACATCCCTCTCAACAAGCGGGTCGAGATTGGCCTCACCTACATCTTCGGCGTCGGGGAGTCGCAGGCGCGGAAGTTCCTGCAGGAAGCCGGGATCGACCCCGACACCTACGTAAAGAACCTGACCGAGGACGAGGTCCGAGCGCTGCGCGAGCTCGTCGACGGCGGCGCGATGGTGGAGGGCGACCTTCGCCGTGAGCGATCCCAGAGCGTCAAGCGGCTGATGGAGATCGGCGCCTACCGCGGGCTGCGCCACCGCCGCGGCCTGCCGACGAACGGCCAGCGCACCAAGACGAACGCCCGCACCCGCAAGGGTCCCCGCCGCATGCAGGTGGCCGGCAAGAAGAAGGTGAGCAAGTAGCAGATGGCACAGCAGAGGCCGGCACGCGGTCGCGGACGACGCAGGGTCCGCAAGAACATTCCCCTGGGCCAAGCCCACATCAAGACGTCGTTCAACAACACGATCGTCTCCCTGACCGACAGGGAGGGCAACGTGATCGCGTGGGAGTCGGCCGGCGGGGCGGGCTTCAAGGGCTCGCGCAAGTCGACCCCCTTCGCCGCTCAGGTCACCGCTGACGCTGCCGCGCGCAAGGGCATGGAGCAGGGCCTCGAGAAGGTCGAGGTCTTCGTGAAGGGCCCGGGCTCCGGGCGCGAGACGGCGATCCGCTCGCTCCAGGCCGCTGGTCTCGAGGTCACGGGCATCCGCGACGTCACGCCGCAGGCCCACAACGGCTGCAGGCCGCGCAAGCGGCGGAGGGTCTAGGCCGATGGCACGCGATCGGGGGGCCCAGTGCAAGCAGTGCCGCCGCGAGGGCATCAAGCTCTTCCTCAAGGGAGAGCGGTGCCTGACGGACAAGTGCGGCGTCGAGCGGCGGGCCTACCCGCCGGGCGACCACGGCCGTGGGCGTCAGAAGCAGTCGGAGTACCGCCTCCAGCTGCGCGAGAAGCAGAAGGCGCGACGCTACTACGGCGTGCTCGAGCGGCAGTTCCGCAACTACTACGACAAGGCCAGCCGCCAGCCGGGAGTGACCGGCGAGAACCTCCTGCGCCTGCTCGAGAGCAGGCTCGACAACGTGATCGTCAGGC
>JACCXP010000404.1 GCA_013696905.1 Thermoleophilaceae bacterium | reverse complement strand
GGCGCTCTTGCCGTTCCTGATCGCCCAGCGCGGCTACTCCTACACCGCCGCCGGGGCGCTCGTGCTCGCCTCGACGCTGAGCTCGTCGGTGATCCAGCCGCTGTTCGGGCTGTCGTCGGACAGGCGCTCGCTGCCGTGGCTGATGCCCGCCGGCGTCGTGCTGGCGGGGCTTGGGATCGCGCTCGCGGGCGTAGTCACGAGCTACGCGCTCACGTTCCTCGCGATCACGCTGAGCGGGATCGGCGTCGCCGCCTTCCATCCCGAGGGCTCGCGCTTCGCCAATTACGTCTCGGGCGAGCGGCGCGCGAGTGGGATGAGCATGTTCGCGGTCGGCGGCAACGTCGGCGTCGCGCTCGGCCCGGTGCTGTTCACGCCGGTGGTGCTGCTGCTCGGCCTGCGGGGGACGCTCGTGTTCGCCCTGCCGGCCGCGCTGATGGCGCTGCTGCTGGTCGCCGAGCTTCCCCGCCTGCGCGGCTTCCGTCCCGACCGCGCGCAACGCGTGGCCGATGCCGAGGCCCCCGCGGCGTGGGCGCCGTTCGCGCGGCTCGGCGGCGTGATCGCCTTTCGCACGTTCGCGTACTTCGGGCTGGTGACGTTCGTCCCGCTCTACTTCGTCGACGAGCTCGGCGCCTCGCCCGCGCTCGCCAACACCGCGCTCGCGCTGATGCTGTTCGGCGGGGCGGCCGGCACGCTCGTCGGTGGCCGGCTGGCGGACCGCGTCGGCACGCGCCCGGTGCTGATCGGCTCGATGGCGCTCGTCGGGCCGCTCGTGCTCGCCTTCTGGGCGTCCGGGCCGCTGCTCGCGAGCGGCCTCGTATTCCTCGTCGGCGCCGCCACGATCGCCAGCTTCAGCATCACCGTCGTTATGGGCCAGCAGTACCTGCCGGGGCGGATCGGCCTCGCCTCGGGGGTGACGCTCGGGCTCGCGATCGGCCTCGGTGGGATCGGCGCGCCGCTGTTCGGCGTGGTGGCAGACGCCTTCGGGCTCTCGACGACGATGCTCGTGATCGCCTGCCTGCCGCTGCCGGGCGCCCTGCTCGCGCTGTCGCTGCCACGCGCGCCTGAAGCTCGGCGCGGGCGAGCGCAGTAGGCCGGTGCCGCCGCTCCACGTCGCCGTCGCCGCTCTCGTCGCCGCAGTCTGGGGCTTCAACTTCGTCGTCATCGACGTCGGCCTGCGCGACTTCCCGCCGCTCCTCTTCGCGAGCCTGCGCTTCGTCTTCGTCGCGCTGCCGGCGGTGCTGTTCGTGCGTCGGCCCGCGGTGCCCCTGCGCCTGGTAATGCTTATCGGGCTCTTCCTCGGCGTCGGCCAGTTCGGCCTCCTGTTGGTCGGCATGGACCTCGGCATGCCGGCGGGCCTGGCGTCGCTCGTGCTCCAGTGCCAGGCGATCTTCACGCTCGCCTTTGCCGTCGCGCTGCTCGGCGAGCGACCGACCCGACGGCAGCTGATCGGCGGCGTCGTCGCGTTTGCCGGCATCGGCGTGGTGGCAGCCGGCCGCGCCGAGGGCGTGCCGCTCGTCGCCCTGGTCCTCGTCGTCGGAGCCGCCGCCTCGTGGGGCGCCTCCAACGTGGCGACCCGCATCGCGCGCCCGCCCGAAGCGCTCGCGCTGGTCGTTTGGGCGAGCCTCGTGCCGCCTGTGCCGCTGCTCGGGCTGTCGCTCGCCTTTGAGGGCCCGGCGGCGATCGCGACCGCCGCAACCGGCTTCGGCGTCGAGGGCGTGCTCGCGCTCGCCTACCTCGTCGTGCTCGCCACGCTGTTCGGCTTCGGCGCCTGGACGACGCTCCTGCGCCTGCACCCGGCGGGCGTCGTCGCGCCGTTCTCGCTGCTCGTGCCGCTCTTCGGGATGAGCAGCGCGTGGCTCGTGCTCGGCGAGCGTCCGAACGCGTGGGAGCTCGCGGGCGCGTGCGTCGTCCTCGCCGGACTCGTGCTGATCAATCTGCCGGACCGCCGCCTCGCCGCGGGCAGTCAGGGTCCTCGCCGGCTTGCCGTTCCGCCGTAGCGGCTTCCTCAGCGCCGGTAGGCCACCTGCGCCCACGAGGGCTCGGGCGAGAGCTCGATCAGCTCGAAGCCGCGGTCGGGCTGGGCGTAGCCGAAGCTGAGCTCGCGGTCGTCGAACACGAGCTCGAGCTCGCCCTCCTTGACGCGCTGGTCGAGCCACGCGCCCCGGAAGACGAGCCGGCGCAGCCAGTGCACGAGCGAGCGCTCAGCGGGGCCGACGAGCTCCGCCCAGTGCTCGTTGACGTGGGAGCCGAGCTCCGATGTCGGTTCGCCGACCTCGCCGTTCACGGTCAGGTTGACGAGGTCGTCCTGCTCCTCGGGCTCGAGCGGGAGCTCGACGAAGCGCAGCTTCGACCCGGCGAGCTCCACGCGCTCGCTGAAGTCGCGCTCGTTGAAGGTGAACCGAAGCTCGCCGTATTCGAGCACGTAGTCCGTGCCGGACTCGTAGTTTCCGCGTCTGGTGGTGTCCATGGCTCCTCCCGCACCCGGTCCCCCCGAGGGCGTCGGGATTGTAAGCAGAGTTCCTGCCGGCTTGAGAAATGCAATGCGGCTTGCACCCTCGTTCGCCGAGATGGGGGCGAAGCGGGCCGATCGCCCACTTAGGCGGACATGACGGACGCCGGCCAGTCACTGCTCGTGGTCGAGGACGACTCCACGACAGCCGCCTTCCTCGCCGCCAACCTGAGCGCCGATGGCTACCGCGTGGCAGTGGCCGACGGCGCCGACGAGGGCCTGCGCGCGCTCGAGGTCCGAAAGCCGGACCTGCTGCTGCTCGACGTCCTGCTCGGGGGACGAGCGAGCGGCCTCGACCTGCTCGACCGCGTGCGAGCCGCCGACGGCCTCGCCTCGCGGATCGATCCGGAGCTGCCGGTGATCGTGCTCAGCGGCCTGGCGGACGAGGCGGCGCGCGTGCGCGGCTTCGCGCGCGGCGCGGACGATTACGTGGTGAAGCCCTCGGCGTCAAAGTCATCACCCGGGACGTGCAGGGCGATCCGCTGGCGCAGCTCGTGAACGGTATGCGCGACCCCGCACTCGCCGCAGGAGCACTCGCGCCCCTCGCTGAGCAGCTCGCGCCTCGGCCACGGCTCAAGCACGAGACCCCCACCGGCGTCCAGTGGGGTTCTCCCCGGGTGGGTGTTCGCCTCGTACCAGAACAAGGCGCTCCCAGGATTCGCGTAGAGCACGAACTTCTCGAACGTGCCCACGAGCGCGGCGCGCACGGCCTCAACGCCCTTGGCGTCCTTGACGCGCCCCGCGATTGCCTCGCGGATACGCGCGAGTCGGCGCAGCGTCTCGGCCTCCGCGTCACCGAGGGTGCCCTGCTCCCGCACGAGGCGCTCCTGTTCGCCCAGTCGCGCCGCCTCGGCCTCGGCACCGGCCAGCTCGAGCAGGAGCCGTTCGCGCAGCCTCTCGTAGCTCGCTGCGGTCAACTCCTCGGCCA
>JACCXP010000423.1 GCA_013696905.1 Thermoleophilaceae bacterium | reverse complement strand
GAGATCCGCGAGTCGGCCGACGACGCGCCGGTGATCAAGCTCGTCAACTCGGTCATCGCCCAGGCGGTCGAGGACGGCGCATCGGACATCCATTTCGAGCCCGACGGTCGCGACATGCGCGTGCGCTTTCGGATCGACGGCGTGCTGTCCGCGATCACGACGATCCCGCGCCGGATGGTGCGCGGGGTCGTCTCGCGCGTGAAGATCATGGGCGACCTCGACATCGCCGAGCGGCGGCTCCCCCAGGACGGGCGCATCGGGCTGAGCGTCGAGGGCCACGCGCTCGACATCCGCATCGTCACACTTCCGGCCGTGCACGGCGAGGGGATCGTGATGCGGATCCTCGACAAGGAGCAGGTCCTGCATACGCTCGACACGCTCGGCATGCAGGGCCTCAACCGCGCCCGCTTCGAGACGTCCTTTCGCCGCAGCCACGGCGCGGTGCTCGTGACCGGTCCGACGGGCTCCGGCAAGTCGACGACGCTCTACGCGGCGCTCAACGAGATCAACACGATCGAGCGCAACATCATCACGATCGAGGACCCGGTCGAGTACCAGCTCCCCGGCATCAACCAGGTGCAGGTGAACCACCGGGCCGGCCTCAGCTTCGCCGCGGGCCTGCGGTCGATGCTGCGCGCCGACCCCGACGTGATCATGGTCGGCGAGATCCGCGACGGCGACACCGCGCGGATCGCTGTCGAGTCGGCGCTGACGGGCCACCTCGTGCTCTCGACCCTGCACACCAACGACGCGGCGTCGGCGATCACGCGGCTCACCGAGATGGGGATCGAGCCCTTCCTGACCGCCTCTGCGCTCGACTGCGTCGTCGCGCAGCGCCTCGCACGGAAGCTGTGTCTGCACTGCCGCCGTCCCATGGTGCTCACGACCGATGTGCTGGCGGCCGCCGGTTTCCCGGAGATGGACGAGCTCGAGGCCTACGAGCCGCTCGGCTGCCCGCGCTGCAAGGACACGGGCTACCGCGGGCGCACCGGGCTCTACGAGGCGATGACGATGACCGAGGAGCTGCGCGCCCTGACGATCGAGCGCGCCTCGGCCGACGTCATCCGCGATCGCGCCGTCGAGCAGGGGATGCGCCTGCTCGGTGACGACGGGCTCGACAAGGTGCGCGCCGGGGTGACCTCGATCGCCGAGGTCACGCGGGTGTCGTGAGCGCCCCGCGATGCCGATAGAGGACGCATGAACTTCGACTTCGCAGACCTGCTGCTCGACGTGATCCGCCTCAAGGCATCCGACCTGCACCTGACCGCCGGCGCGCCGCCGATGGTCCGCAAGCGCGGCGCCCTGAGCCCGCTCGACTACCCGGCGCTCGGGCCCCAGGACACGCGCGAGATCATCTACTCGATCCTCACCAACGACCAGCGCCAGCGGCTAGAGACCGACTGGCAGATCGACTTCGCCTACTCGATCCCCGGGCACGCCCGCTTCCGCGTCAACGCCTACTTCCAGCGCGCCTCGCTCGGGGCGGCGTTCCGGATGATCCCGAGCGAGATGCCGGCGCTCGAACAGCTCGGACTGCCGCCGGTGGTGGCCGAGTTCACGAAGAAGCCGCGCGGATTCGTGCTGGTCACCGGCCCGACCGGCTCGGGCAAGTCGACGACGCTCGCGGCCATGATCGACCGCATCAACCGCGAGCGCCACGAGCACATCATGACCGTCGAGGACCCGATCGAGTTCCTGCACTCGCACAAGTCGTGCATCGTCAACCAGCGTGAGCTCGGCGGCGACACGCCGTCCTTCGGCCTCGCCCTGAAGGGCGCCCTGCGCCAGGATCCCGACGTCATCTTGGTCGGCGAGATGCGCGATCTCGAGACGATCTCGACCGCGCTCACGGCCGCCGAGACGGGCCATCTCGTGTTCGCGACGCTGCACACGCAGGACACGGCTCAGACGGTCGACCGCGTCGTCGACGTCTTCCCGCCCGAGCAGCAGCACCAGGTGCGCGTGCAGCTCTCGATCGCCCTCCAGGGCATCGTCAGCCAGACGCTGCTTCCGACCGCCGACGGCCAGGGCAGGGCAGTGGCCGCGGAGATCCTCGTGCCGACGCCGGCGATCAGGAACCTGATCCGGGAGGGCAAGACCCATCAGATCTACTCGGCGCTCCAGACCGGCGGCGCCGTCGGCATGCAGACGATGGACGCAGCGCTCGCAGCGCTGGTGCGAGCGGGCAAGATCTCGCGCGAGCTCGCAGAGGCCCGCTCCTCGACGCCCGAGGAGCTGCGCCGCCTGATGGGCACCGTCCAGGCGGCATAGGCGGATGGCGAGCTTCGCCTTCAAGGCGCTCGAGCTGGGCGGCGCGCGGACCGGCGGGGAGGTCGACGGCGAGGATCGCCAGGCGGTCGCGCAGCAGCTGCGGGCGAAGGGCCTGATCGTGCTCGAGATCGAGGAGAAGAAGGCCTCCGCCGACTTCGGCGAGCTGACCGCGCGCTTCAAGAAGGTGAAGTCGTATGACTTGACCGTCGCGACCCGCCAGCTCTCGACGATGATCTCCTCGGGCATGTCGATGCTGCGGGCGCTCCACGTGCTCGAGGAGCAGTCGTCGAACCCGAAGCTCCGCGACGCCCTCGTGCAGGTGCGAAAGGACGTCGAGTCGGGGGTCTCGCTGTCGGACTCACTCGCGAGGCACCCCGACATCTTCAACGATCTATACCGCGCGATGATCTCGGCCGGCGAGACCGGCGGCATCCTCGACGAGACGCTCAAGCGAGTGGCCGATCAGCTCGAGAAGGACGAGTCGTTGAAGCGCCAGGTCAAGTCGGCGATGATGTACCCGTCGGTGATCGGCGGCTTCGCGCTGATCGTGCTGCTCGCGCTCGTGGCCTTTCTCGTGCCCGTGTTCGAGGGCATCTTCAAGGACTTCGGCGGCGAGCTGCCCGCGATCACGAAGTTCACGGTCTTCCTGTCCGACCTCGTCACCCAGCGCTGGTACATCGGCCTGGCGGGGACGCTGCTCGCGGTGTTCGCCTTTCGCCGCTGGAAGCGCTCCGAGCGCGGGCGGATGCAGTGGGACCGCTTCAAGCTGGGGATCCCGTGGAAGATCGGCGACATCGTCCAGAAGGTCGCCCTCGCCCGCTTCTCGCGGACCTTCTCGGCGATGATCGCCGCGGGCGTGCCGATCCTCGAGGCGATCGACATCACCGGCCGGACGTCGGGCAACAGGGTCGTCGAGAAGGCGATGGGCGCGGTGCGCGACTCGGTCAAGAGCGGCGGAACGATCGCCGCGCCGATGCGCGAGGAGCGCGCGGCGTTCCCGAACATGGTCGTGCAGATGATCGGCGTGGGGGAGGAGACCGGCGCGCTCGACTCGATGATGTCGAAGATCGCCGACTTCTACGAGGACGAGGTCGCGGCTTCGGTCAAGGCGCTGACCTCGATCATCGAGCCGTTGATGATCGTCGTCGTGGGCGCGATCGTCGGCTTCATCGTGATCGCGATGTACCTGCCGATGTTCTCTGTCTACGACCAGATCCGGTAGGCGCGCCGCCCGGGGTTTCCCCGGCGTCTAGATCCGCGCAGTAGAGCCGTCGAAGCGCCGTCGCCGCTCGCGACGCGCCTGGCGGGCCCCGACCTTCGCGGGGTCCGGCGCCGGCAAGAGCTGGCGAGTGGAGGCGATCGCGTCGTGCGCCAGCCCCCGCACCGTGCGCGAGCCCCAGGCCAGCAGTAGCACGGAGAAGAGAGCCATCGCGGCGAGCATGCTGTGCTCTCATTCGGCATGCGGCGACCGGGCCTTTAGCGGGGCTTACAGCTGTAACGTGCGCGCCCGGCCTCCGCGAACGGCAGTTCGCCGGAGGACAGCTCCGCGGTGCTGTTCGGCGGCAAGCACCTCGAGCGGTTGCGGGGAGCGGACCCGGCGACGGTCGTGCGCGGGCTGCACGCGGCGGCGGAGGAGTTCTCGGGCGGGACGCTCGCCGACGACCTCTGCCTCGTCGCCGCGCGCGCTCGAGGCGCCTAGCCAGTCGCCACGAGCAGCGAGCCGATGTCTCGCGCGGCGCCTCCGACGGGTGTGAAGAGCACCGAATAGCGGCCGGGACGGCTCGGCAGCAGGTCGAACACGGCAGGTGCCTCGGGCAATGCCGAGGTGATCAGGTCGAGCCCCTCGATCGCCACCTCTCCCGGCTCGTCGACCTCAACCGTCAGGACGACGTGCGCGCCGGCCCGGACGCGCCGCTGCGTGCGCTCGCGCCCGTCGAGGCGCACCTGGAAGGCCTTTGCCTCGGAGGCGGGTGGTGCAGGAG
>JACCXP010000419.1 GCA_013696905.1 Thermoleophilaceae bacterium | reverse complement strand
GTCGAGGACGGCGGGCCGATGCAGGTGATGCGCTCGAGCGCCGGTGTCGGTGATACCGACGTCGAGGCGCTCTACTTCCTCGCGATCGCCTCAGCCAAGCGCTCGCTCGACCTGACGGCGGCCTACTTCGCACCGAGGCCGGCCTTCATAGAGGCGTTGGCGGAGGCGGCCCGCCGCGGCGTCGCCGTGCGCATCCTCGTGCCCGGCTCGCACATCGACAAGGAGGTCGTGCGAGTGGCGGGACGCTCGAGCTACGACCAGCTGCTCGAGGCCGGCATCCGCATCTTCGAGTACACGCCGACGATGCTGCACGCGAAGACGATGGTCGTCGACGGCGTCTGGTCCTCGGTCGGGTCGGTCAACTTCGACAACCGGTCGTTCCAGCTCCACGACGAGGCCACGCTGTGCGTGCAGGGCGAGGCCTTCGCCGCCCTACTGAACGAGACGCTCGAGGCCGACCTCGAGGCCGCAGAGGAGTTCACGCTCGAGCGCTGGCGGCAGCGGCCGTTGCGAAAGCGGGTCGCCGAGGGCTCGAGCCGGATGTTGCGACGCGAGCTCTGACCGCTTCCGTCGCGGGCCCAGCGGCCGATGTAACCCCATCTACACACGCTCGACACACGAACGACGGGACCACCGGCTTGGCTACCGTCCACTGTGCGCATGGACACCGGCTTCCCCTCCCACGACGCCCAGTACGACTTCACGCGCGTCAGGCGCCAGCGCGTGCTGTCGTCGCTGCGTGGCTGGATGCGCCGGGAGGCGAGCGACGTCAACGTGATCCTCCCCTTCGAGGAGGTGATCGAGGCGCTCGGGCGCGCCGGCGAGCGCCATCTCGGCCTGCACGAGATCTCACTCGACTCGATCGTCGGCACGGTCGACCGCTCGCGCGACTTCGACCGCGCCTTCCGGCCGATCTCGACGCGCACGCGGCCGCGCTGGGAGCGAATCGCGAGCGCGCTGCGCCGCGGTGAGGACATGCCGCCGATCTCGGTCTACCGGATCGGGGACCTTCACTTCGTCCGTGACGGCCATCACCGCGTCTCGGTCGCGCGCGCGCTCGGGCGGGCCTCGATCGACGCCTACGTGACCGAGGTGCTGACGAAGGTGGGCGCCGACTCCCGCATCCGCCTCCACGACCTGCCGGTCAAGGGGCACGAGCGCCTCTTCTTCGAGCGCGTGCCGCTGCCGCGCGAGGCACGCGAGGAGATCGAGCTGTCAGACCCGTGGGGATACGCGGAGCTTGCCGAGGGCGTCGAGGCGTGGGGGTTTCGCGTGATGCAGGGCCGCGGCGAGTTCATGACCCGCCAGCAGGTCGCCGAGGCGTGGCACCGTGACGAGTACAGGCCGGTCGTCGAGATGATCCGCGAGGCCGACCTGCTCGACAGCGGGACCGCGACCGATGCCTACATGCGCATGAGCCGCGAGCGCTACCGGCTCATGCGCACGCACGACTGGAACGAGACCGTGCTCGAGCGGCTCAGGCAGCAGCTCCACTGACCTGGCGCTCGCCGGAGAGAGCAGCCCCGCCGTCGCTCGCGAAGAAGTGTAGCTTGGTCGTGTCGAGCCAGAGTTCGACATCCTCGCCCTTGGAGACCTTGCTCTCGGCCGACAGGCGCGCCACGATCAGGTTCTCGCCGCCGGCGCCTGGCACCTCGGCAGAGCCCGAGTCCTCGGCCAGATCCTGAAGGTCCTGTGAGTCGAGCTCACCCTCGATGCTGAAGTAGGCGAACAGCTCCGAGCCCATCGACTCGAGCACGTCGATCTTGGCGGGGAAGGTGACGCCGTGGTCGCGCTTGTCGGCGGGGACGTGATTCGCGTGCTCGAAGTCCTCGGGCCGGACGCCGACGATCAGCCTGTCGTGGCCGGCCAGCTTGTCGAGCACCGGCCGCTCGAGCTTCGCCTCCACCATCGGCAGGCGGAGCGTGTCGCCGTCGATCGACGCCGGCATGAAGTTCATCGCGGGCGAGCCGATGAAGCCGGCGACGAAGATGTTGGCGGGGTTGTCGTAGAGGTCCTGCGGCGTGCCGACCTGCTGCAGCACCCCAGCGCGCATCACCGCCACGCGGTCGCCAAGCGTCATCGCCTCGGTCTGGTCGTGGGTCACGTAGACGGTCGTCGTTCCCAGCCGCTGCTGGATGCGCGAGACCTCGGTGCGCATCTGCACGCGCAGCTTCGCGTCGAGGTTCGAGAGTGGCTCGTCCATCAGGAAGACCGCCGGGTCGCGCACGATCGCGCGGCCCATCGCGACGCGCTGGCGCTGGCCACCCGAAAGGTTGGCGGGCTTGCGCTCGAGGTGGTCGGTGAGATCGAGGATCCGGGCCGCCTCCTCGACGCGCTTGTCGATATCGGACTGGTCGGTCTTCGCGAGCTTGAGCGCGAAGCCCATGTTCTCACGCACGGTCATGTGCGGGTAGAGCGCGTAGGACTGGAAGACCATCGCGATGTCGCGGTCGCGCGGCGACAGCGCGTTCACGACGTCGTCGCCGATCCGCAGCTCGCCGTCTGAGATCTCCTCGAGGCCCGCGATCATGCGTAGCGCGGTCGACTTGCCACAGCCCGACGGCCCGACCAGAATGATGAACTCACCATCGGCGATCTCGAGGTTGAGCTGCTTGACGGCCTCGGTGCCGTCGGGGTAGCGCTTCGTTACGTCACTGAGGACGATCTCTGCCATCTGGCTGGCCTCCCTTGCTCTCGTATGCGCCGGTCAAGTCGCATGCGCAACTTACCGCAGGTCGATCTCGACCGGGCGACCGAGCGCCTCGGAGAGCAGGCCGGCGTTTCGGCGTGCCGACCACAGCGCGACGCTTGCGTCTTCCTGCGCCTCGGCCTCGAGCCGCACGGCGCCGTTTGCCGCGGCGATCGACACTGCCGCGATCGCGCCGTCGCGGCTGCGCTCGAGCTGCTCGGCGAGGCGGATCACACCCGACAGCAGCGCGAGGCGGTGCTCGTCGCCCTTCTGCTCGAGCGGCCCGAGCTCGGATACGTCCGGTGCGCCCTTGCGGTGGTAGCGGGCGATCAGGGCGACCAGGATCAGCTCGCGCGGCGTGAAGCCCGGCAGCCCGGCGTTCCAGATCAGGTAGTGCGAGTGCTTGTGATGGTCGTCGTAGTCGATCGCGACGCCGATGTCGTGCAGGTTGCACGCCGCCCACAGCAGCTCGCGCTCGACGCGGTCCCAGTCGAGCGCTCCGCCCGCTGCCAGGCCGTCGTAGATCTCGAGCGAGAGCTTCGCCACATGGCGCACGTGCTCGGGCTCGAAGCCGAACTGGCGGGCGAGGTTGCAGACCGAGTCGCGGCGGACGTCGTCGAACAGCGGCGGATCCGCCGGCGCGAGCAGGCGCTCGAAGAAGATGCCCTCGCGCAGGCCTGCCTCCGTGATCTCGACGCCCTCGAAGCCGCCGGCCTCCATCAGCTCGTCGAGCACGACCGCGGCGCCGAGGATCACGTCGCCGCGGTCGGGCTTTATGCCGGGCACCGAGCCGCGCTTCGAGGACGGGCGCGAGGCGAGCTCGCCGATCAGGTCATCGAGCGCGTCGCGGCTGAGCGTGAAGCCGCCGACGTCGGTCTCCGGGTGCTCCGCCTCCTTCTGCGCCGCGGCGGCCAGGTTGCGCAGCGCACCGCCGACGCCTACGAGGCGCCCGCCGGCCTCGGCCGAGAACCACGGGTCGCGCGCGATCGCGTCGCTGACGTGGCGCCGCAGCGCCTTGATGTTCTTGCCGCTCGCCTTCTCGCCGGGGAGGAAGCGCTCGGAGACCCGGACGGCACCGAGCGGGAACGAGTCGGCGTGCTCGAGCCGGCGATCGCCGATCCGCATCAGCTGCGCGCTGCCGCCCCCGATCTCGATCCCACAACCGTCCTCGAGCGTCGTCGAGTTGACGATCGCGAGGTAGGCGTAGCGCGCCTCGTCCTCGCCCGTGATCACGCGCGGGTCGAGCTCGGTGCGCTCCCGGATCTCGGCGAGCAGCTCCTCTCCGTTGCGGGCGTCGCGAATCGCGCTCGTGGCGACTGCGGAGATGTCCGTCACACCCGAGGCGCGACAGAAGGACGCGAACACCGCCGCCGTGCCGAGCGCGCGCTCGATCGGCTCGCGGCGCAGAAGGAGCTCCTCGCCCATGCCGGCGCTGACGCGCACGGGCTCGCGGATCTCGTCGATCAGCTTCCATTGCCTGCCGGGCTCGTAGCCGAACACGACCAGCCGGAAGGAGTTCGAGCCCATGTCTATGACAGCCATCCGCTCCACGTCCGCCCATCTTGGCGGTCGGCTCGGACCGGACGAGCAGCGGCCAGAGTGGCGCGTTGAGACCGTTTGCGCCCGCCGGATCGCGGGTACCCCCGGAGTGACCCCACAGAGGAGATCCATGACACAGCTTCCGACAACCATGACCACGAGCGACTCGCTCGCGAACGCGACACGTGCCCTGCACGACATCGGGCTCGCCGCCTGGCTCGGCGGCAGCATGTTCGGCAAGTTCGCGCTCAACCCGGCGGTCAGGCTGGCGCAGGACAAGTCCGATCGCGGCAAGATCGTGAACGGCGCATGGAACGGCTACAACGCCGTCAACTCGCTCGGCCTCGGCG
>JACCXP010000415.1 GCA_013696905.1 Thermoleophilaceae bacterium | reverse complement strand
ATCCGGAGCCCCCGCCGGGCGCCGCGACGCCCGACTCGGACGCCGCCGAGATCAACGTGTCCGGCGTCGACCCGCGCGCGCCGGATACGGCAGGGGTGACCTACACCGCCGGGCGCCGGGTGGCGGGACGGCGCGAGATCGAGCTCGAGGAGCAGTGGGCGGGGGACCAGGAGCTCGAGCCGGGCGACCGGCTGCGCGTCGCGACGGCAACCGGCACCACGACCTACGAGGTCGTCGGAGTGTTTCGCTTCGCGCGCCGCTTCGGCTTCGGCGGCGAGGGCTTCGGGCGCGTCCCGATCCGCGATGCGCGCTCGGTGATGGACAAGCCGCGCGGCTACGACGAGATCACGGCGGTGGTCTCGGACAGCGCCGACCTCGCCGCCGTGCAGCGCTCGGTGCAGGCCGCGGTCGGCGACGGCGTCGACGTCGAGACCCCGCAGGGAAAGAGCGACGATGTCTCGGATCAGCTGCGCGGGCTGACCGTGCTGCTCGTCTTCTTCGCCGGCATGGGCCTCGTGGTCGGTGGCTTCCTGATCTTCAACTCGTTCCAGATCACCGTGCTCCAGCGCGAGCGTGAGCTCGGCATGCTGCGCACGCTCGGGATGAGCCGCGGCGCGATCCTGCGCTCGATCCTGCGCGAGGCGGCGATCCTCGCCGCGGTCGGCTCGGCGCTCGGCCTCGTTGTCGGCGCCGGCCTCGCCGTGGCGCTCGTGGAGCTGATGAGCGCCCTCGGATTCCCGGTCTCGGGGCTCACGTTCTCGTGGCCGGCCCTGGTCGCCGCGCTGTCGGCGGGCGTAGTCGTGACGATCGTCGGCGCGCTATGGCCCGCCTACCGCGCCGGACGGGTGCCTCCGCTGCGGGCGGTGCTCGGGATCGGCGAGGTACGACGCCCGCCACGGGCGTGGCGCCTGGTGCTCGGGCTCGCGCTCGGCGCCGCCGGCCTTGGAGGAGCGTTCACGCTCGCGTCGGCCACCGAGACGCCCGCGCCGGTGGTGGTGGCGGGCCTCGTGGGGGTGATCCTGATCTTCCTCGGCGTGGCGCTCGCCGCTCCTTTCCTGATCGGCCCGCTCGTGCGCGTGCTGTCGTGGCCGCTGCGGACGCTTGCCCCGATCGAGGGTCGCCTGGCCTCGGACTCCGCGCGCTCGAATCCCGGCCGTACCGCGGCTACGGCGTCCGGGCTGATGATCGGGCTCGCCCTCGTGACCGCCTTCGGCTCGCTCGGCTCGAGCTTCCTCGGCAGCGTCGCACGCGAGTTCGACACCACCTTCGCGCGCGACCTCACAGTCCAGCCGAGCAACTTCTCGCCGGGCGCCGGCCCGCAGCAGGCGTTCTCACCCCGCCTTCGCCGCCGCCTCGAGCGCCTGCCGGGCGCCGCCGTCGTGACGCCGCAGCGGCTCTTCTTCTCGGACGACCTTCCGGGCGGCGACGGCCTGGCGTTCGGCTTCGACCCCGCGAGCTACGGGGAGGTCGACGAGTCGGAGTTCGTCGGCGGCAGCGAGGAGCAGGTGATGGCCCGCGTCGCCGCCGGTCAGGTCACGGTCGGCGAGGCGCTGGCCAAGCAGGAGAGGATCGAGCCGGGCGACAGCGTCCGCCTGCGCGGATCGGAGGGACGGCGGCGCGCACGCGTCGCGGGAATAGTGAAGACGGCGATCTTCGGTGGCCAGACGGTCGGGATGTCGCTCGAGACGATGCGCGCGGTCTACGGCGTGCGCAAGGACTCGAACCTGGCGATCAAGGCGGCCTCGGACGCCGGCCGCGCGCCGCTCGAGCGCCGTGTCGCGGCGATCCTCGAGGACGACTACCCACAGCTCCAGGTGCTCTCGAACGACGAGCTGAAGTCGGACATCGAGTCACAGGTCAACCGCCAGTTCGGCTTCTTCAACGCCCTGCTCGGCGTAGCCGTGCTGGTGTCGCTGTTCGGCGTCATCAACACGCTCTCGATGAGCGTGCTCGAGCGCACGCGCGAGATCGGGGTGCTGCGCGCGCTCGGCTCGCGACGCTGGCAGGTGCGCCGCTCGATCGGCGGGGAGGGGCTGCTGCTGTCGCTCGTCGGAGCCCTGCTCGGCGTGGTCGTCGGCCTCGTGCTCGGCTACGTCTTCGTGCGCGGCATCGCCGCGAGCGTCCCGAGCGTGGAGTATTCGGCGCCGCTCGGCACGATCGCGGCCGTGGCCGCGAGCGGCGTCGTGCTCGGCCTCGTCGCCTCGATCCTGCCCGCCCGGCGGGCGGCGCGGATGGACGTGATCGAGGCGCTTTCGTACGAGTAGCGAGTAGCCGTCCCCGCAGCGGCTGCCGAGGTTCGGCGAGCGGTCAGGCGTCGACGAGCGCCGCGCGCACGAGCTCGACCGGGTGGCGCGCCTCGCGACCGGCGCCATGCCCGATCTGCTGCCGGCACGAGACCCCGGTCGCCGCGACGATCGTCTCCGGTCCCTCCTCGGCCAGCGCCGGGAACAGCCTCAGCCCGCCGATCTTCATCGATAGCTCGTAGTGCTCTGACTCGAAGCCGAAAGAGCCGGCCATGCCGCAACAGCCGGCGTCGAGCTCGACGACCTCCGCCCCGGGGATGCGCTCGAGCAGCGCCACCGTCGAGGCGGTGCCGGCGAGTGCCTTCTGGTGGCAGTGACCGTGGAAGACGATCCGCTTGCCGCTCACCGGTGAGCTCGGGTCGAGCTCGAGCGAGCCGTCGTCGATCGCCTCGACGATCAGCTCCTCGACGAGCTTCGCCTGCGCGGCCACCGCCTCGGCGCGCGTGTCGCCCGGCAGCAGCGCGAGGTGCTCCTCGCGCAGGGTCAGCAGGCACGAGGGCTCGCAGCCGACGATCGGCACGCCGCGCTCCGCGTAGGGGGCGAGGCGGGAGACCATGTCAGCGGCCATGCCCTTCGCCTGGTCTAGCAGCCCCTTCGAGATCGACGCCCGCCCGCAGCAGCCCGCGCTCTCGAGCAGGACGCGCCACCCGGCCCGCTCGAGCAGCTCGATCGAGGCACGCCCGATCCCAGGCTCGGTGAAGGTCGTGAAGGAGTCGGCGAGGAAGATCAGGTCACCGCGGGGAGACGGCGCCGACGGCGTCGGGCGTCGGCGCTTCCACTTGACGAGCGTCTCGCGCGCGAAGCGGGGCAGCGGGCGCTCGCGCGCGATGCCGACGCCCCGATCGAGCAGCAGGCGCGCCGGGGCGAGGCGCCCGGGCAGGTTCGACAGCGGCGCGGTGGCAGCGCCGAGGCGGTTCAGCCGGCGGATCTGCCCGAACATGCGCGTGCGCAGGGAGACGCCGTGGATGTCCTGGTAGTGGGCGAGGAACTCGCTCTTCATCGAGGCCATGTCGACGCCGAGCGGGCACTCGGCCTTGCAGGCCTTGCACTCGAGGCAGAGGTCGAGGATCTCGTGCAGGCGCTCGTCGCCGAGCGCGGCGTGCGGGTCAGGTGTCGAGAGCGCCTTGACGAGTGCGTTCGCGCGCCCGCGGGTGGCGTGCTCCTCCTCGCGCGTGGCCATGTAGGAGGGGCACATCACGCCGGTCGAGCCCTTGCGGCAGGCGCCGATGTTCATGCAGCGGTCGGCCGCGCCGCGCATCCCGCCCGGATAGTCGAAGTGGAGGCGCGTCGTGATCGGCCCCGGCGGGGGGAGCGCCGGGTCGCGCAGGTCGTCGGTCATCGACGGCGCGTCGACCATCTTGCCCGGGTTCATCCGCCCGTCGGGGTCGAACAGCCGCTTGACGTTGCGCATCGCCTCGTAGAGGTCGTCGCCGAAGATGCGCCGGTTGAACTCGCTGCGCGCGAGCCCGTCGCCGTGCTCGCTCGAGTTGACGCCGTCGAAGGAAGCGACGAGCGCACTGATCTCCTCTGACACCGAGCGCATCTTCTCGACCTCATGGGGCTTTGTGAGGTCGACGAACGGCCGGATGTGCAGGCAGCCGACCGAGCAGTGGCCGTAGTAGCCCGCCTCGAGCTCGTGGCGGTCGAGGATCTCCGTGAACTTCGCGACGTATTCGCTGAGGTGAGCCGGATCGACCGCCGTGTCCTCGACGAACGCGAGCGGCCGGCGGCTCCCCTGACTCGAGGCCATCAGCAGCCCGAGCCCCGACTTTCGCACCAGCAGCACGGCGGCCTGCTCGGCGGCGGAGACGGCGCGCAGGGTGTGGTAGCCGTGGCCGTTCGTCTTCCAAGCGGACTCGAGGCCGTCGAGCGCCGACAGCGCCTCCTGCTCGGTGTCGCCGAAGAACGTCACGAACACGAGCGCGTTCGGGTCTCCCTCGATGATCGTCGAGAGCTCGCGGAACTCGCGCTTCTGCTTAGCGAGCTCGAGGATCGCGTGGTCGAGCAGCTCGACGGCGGCGGCGTCACGCTCCATCGCGTCGCCCGTCGCCGCGAGCGCGGCCTGGGTCGACTCGAAGTGCCCGACGGCCATCACGCGCACCTTCGGCATCGGCACGAGGTCTACGAGCGCCTCGGTCACCGCCACGAGCGTGCCTTCGGAGCCCACCACTAGTCGCGCGAGGTCATAGCCGCCGTCGCGTAGCAGGCGGTCGAGTCGGTAGCCGCCGGCCTGGCGCCAGAACTTCGGGAAGCCGGTCTCGATCCCCTCGCGGTGGGCCTCGACGATCCGCGGCAGCTCGCGGTAGAGCGAGCCCTCGAGCGTCTGCGCCCCGGCGCGGCGGGCGAGCTCGTCGGCGCTGACCGTCTCGAGCCGCGCGCGCGAGGCGTCTGAGAGCACGACGTCGAGCGCCTCGACGTGGTCGACCGTCATCCCGAAGCGCACCGAGTGGCTGCCGGCCGAGTTGTTGCCGATCATGCCGCCGAGCGTGGCGCGGTTGCTCGTGGACGTGTCGGCCCCGAACATCAGCCCGGCCTTGCCCGCCGCGCGGTTGAGGTCGTCCTGGACGACGCCGGGCTGGACGCGCGCGAGGCGGCGCTCGGGGTCGATCTC
>JACCXP010000394.1 GCA_013696905.1 Thermoleophilaceae bacterium | reverse complement strand
GGGCCCGAGCGCACGCACGACGACGATCCTGCGTAAGACAGCTCGCTCCGCGGCGGTTCCCGACCGGTCGCCACAGCGACGAGGACGGCGAGCTCAGGCTCGTGACGCGCACCCTCGACTGGGAGGGCTACGTTCGCCTCGCCTGCGACGAGATCCGCCTCGCCGGCGCCTCCTCGCCGCAGGTCACCCGGCGCATGAAGGCGGCGCTCGAGGACCTGAAGACGGTCGCCCCGCCCGAGCGCCAGGCAGCCCTCGACCGCCAGCTGTCGTTGCTCGCGGCGAGTGTTCGGCGCGCGTACGATGAGGAGCGCGACGTCGACGCCGCGCTGGCGGTGGACCAGCAGGGAATCGGCTCGGGCGAGGACCTTGTCGTCGACGGACCGGGGGCGCCGGTAGAGGCGGTCACGGAGGATCGATCCTGAAAGCGCGGTCGACGTCGGGGCGCTCGCGGAGGATGCCAAAGCGTACGTCCCACGCCGCCCATCGCTCGAGGGCGCCCCGATCGAGGCGAAGCGGTGGGCGAAACGCCGGCTCGACTGCCTCGAACTGCGCCCGCAGCAGAGCTGCGTCGGCGCCTGCGCCGGCGAGCTCTCTCAGCGCCGGCTCGCGGTCGCGCCGTGCCGCCTCGGTGCCCGCCGCCACCGCCGCGCGCACGCGCTCGACCGTCCTCGGGTCGCGCTCGAGCGTGCGGCGCATCGTCACGAGCACGACCTCCGGGTAGACCGGGGCGCCGAACCGCTCGACCTTGAACTCGCGCGTGCGCACCCCGCGCTCGCGCAGGGCGATGCCCTCGACGTTCCAGAACGCGGTCACCGCGTCGACCTTCCCCGCGACGAGGCTCGGCACCGCCGAGAAGCCGATCGTCACGCGCCGCACGCGCTCGAAGCGCCCGCCGTCGCCCTCGACTACCGCGCGCAGCACGGCGTCGTCCGAGGGCAGGCCGGTCACGCCCACGCGCCGTCCCTCGAGCTCGCGCGGGCGGCGGACCGCGGGCTTCGAGATCACCGCGGCGAGCGGCCGCTGCACGAGCGCGCCGAACCCGACGACGTCGACGCCGCGCTCGCGCGCCAGGCCGAGGTCGTGGATGTCGAGCACCGCCACGTCCACCCGTCCGGCGGCCAGCAGCTTCAGCCCGTCCGGCCCCGACGCCGGCTCTCGCACCCGCAGGCCGATGCCCCGCTCGTGATCGGCTCCCGAGGCGATCGCGCCGTAGATGCCCGCGTGCACGGCGTTCGGTGTGAAGTCGAGCGCCAGCGTGACCGGGCGGGCGTCGCCCACCGGCGCGGCCGCTCCACCGCAGCCCACGAGCACCGCACAGGCGGCGATGAAGGCGGTTGCGCCACGCACCGTCGGGAAGATAGCTTGGGGCCGGAGCGCGTCGGCCACGAACGAGGGGATGCAATGCAGCAGCAGGCAGCCGTCACCGGCCGCGAGTACGCGAGCCACAGGATCGCGATCGACCCGGCGAAGACACAGGCCGAGGAGCCACACACGGGGCACAACCGCTGGCACGAGGCGATCGAACCCGCGCTCGAGGTCGAGCTCGGCGACGTGGTGACGCTCGAGACGCGCGACGCCTTCGACGGCCAGCTCACGCGCGCCTCTACGCCTGCGGACATGGCGCTCGACCTCGGCCCCGTGCACCCGATCACCGGTCCGGTCTACGTCAAGGGCGCGGAGCCCGGCGACCTGCTCGACGTCAAGCTGCTGGCGATCGACCCGGACCCGTTCGGCGCTTGGGGCTACACGGTGCAGGTGCCCGGCTTCGGCTTCCTCGCCGACAGCTTCGAGCAGGCTTGGATCGCCCACTGGGACCTCTCACCGGACTACGCCGAGTCACCCCAGATCCCAGGCGTGCGGCTGCGTTACAACCCCTTCCCGGGAACGATCGGCCTGGCGCCCTCGGCCGAGCTACGCGGCCGCATCATCGAGCGCGAGGGGCGCCTCGCCGAGTCCGGCGCGGCGCTGCCGCCCGATGCCGGCGGCGCCGTGCCCGCGGACACGCGGATCGCGGGCGAGGGTCTGCGC
>JACCXP010000281.1 GCA_013696905.1 Thermoleophilaceae bacterium | reverse complement strand
GGCGTTGCAGCTCGGGTTCGGGAAGCTCGCCGCGAAGTGGAGCGAGGGCGTCCGCGACCCAGATGATGCGTCGTCCCGTGCGAAACGGGCGATCGCCGCGCTGGGCGGGGTCCGGCTCGAGCGAGAGACGCAGCATGTTGCGCAGCTCCGGCTCGTGCTCCACCGCTTGGCGTGCGATCGCCTCGACCACGATCTCGAGGCGCGCCTTCGGGTCGGCCGGCGGTGACTCTCCCAGTAGCGAAGCCTCAGCCATCTCGGGGTAGGTCGCAACCAATAGGGCGCGCTGGTTGGGGAAGTAGCGATAGGCGGTCGCGCGCGCGATCGACGCGGCGCTCGCGGCCTGCTCGATCGTGGGGGTGACGCCGTCGGCCAGCAGCTTCCGTGCAGCGCCGACGAGCGCGTCGCGGGTGCGGGCTTTCTGGCTCGTGCGACCGATCTGCTCATATGAGATGGACATACTCATGATGGTACGTTAGTCTAATGAGATTCCGGTCTCATAATCGAGAGGACGACATATGAGCAGCCCCGCCTCGACGAGCGCCTTCCACGCCGTCGCACCATTCGAGGGCGACCCCATCTGGTTCAACGGCGCGCTCCAGAACGTCAAGCTGCCGGGCGAGTGGAGCGACGATGCCCTCTCGCTGGTCGAGGTCAGCTCGACCGCCGGACGGGCCACGGGGCTGCACACCGATCCGAGCCACGAGACGTTCTACGTCCTCGAGGGCGAGCTGCTCTTCCACGTCGATGGAGAGGAGCATCGAGCGCATGCCGGCGAGACCGTCGCGATCCGCCGTGGCGTGCCGCACGCGTTCTTGATCGTCTCCGAGACCGCACGGTTCCTGGTGATGAACACGCCGGGCACGCAGGAGCGGTTCTTCCGCGCCGGCGGCGAGCCGGCGCTGACCCGTGACTTCGCCGACGCCCCACCGCCGGATCTCGAGCGCACGATGGCCGCCGCGCGCGAGTACGGAGTCCGGTTCCTCGGACCGCCGCCCTTCCCGCCTGACGCCGTCCGGAGGACGAGCGGCTAGGCGGTCGAGCATCATGCTGTGTGCTGCGCGCGGGCCCGACTTCTGATTGCGAGCCCGCCCGCGCGCTGCCTACTTCGAGGTCGGAAACCCCAGGTTCACGCCGCGGTGGCTCGGGTCGGCCCAGCGGCGCGTCACGACCTTGCCCCGCGTGTAGAAGCTGACGCCCTCGGGACCGTGGACGTGGAGGTCGCCGAACAGCGAGGACTTCCAGCCGCCGAACGAGTGGTAGGCCATGGGCACCGGGATCGGCACGTTGATGCCGACCATGCCGGCCGTCACGTCCTGCTCGAACATCCGGGCGGCGCCGCCGTCGTTCGTGAAGATCGCCGCGCCGTTGCCGTAGGGATTGTCGTTGACGATCTCGATCGCCTCGCCGTAGCTCTCGGCGCGAACGACGACCAGCACGGGGCCGAAGATCTCGTCGTCGTAGACCCGCATCCCGGGCTTCACCTGGTCGAACAGGCACGGCCCGAGGAAGTGGCCGCGCTCGTGGCCGCTGACGACGAGCTCACGGCCGTCGGCGACGAGATCGGCGCCCTCCTCGACCCCCGCATCGACGTACCCGGCCACGCGCTCACGGTGGCGCGCGCTCACGAGCGGCCCCATGTCGACGTCCGGGTCGGTGCCGTCGCCGATCTCAAGCGCCGCGATGCGCTCTTGCAGCTTCTCCATCAGCGGCTCGGCCGCATCTCCGACAGCGACCGCCACCGAGACCGCCATGCAGCGCTGGCCCGCCGATCCGTAGCCCGCGGAGACCAGCCCGTCGGCGGCCAGTTCGAGGTCGGCGTCGGGCAGCACGACGGCGTGGTTCTTGGCCCCGCCGAGCGCCTGCACGCGCTTGCCGTGCGAGGTGCCGGTCTCGTAGATGTAGCGCGCGATCGGCGTCGAGCCGACGAACGAGACCGCCGCGATGCCCGGGTGGGCGAGGATCGCGTCGACGATCTGCTTGTCGCCGTGCACGACGCTGAAGACGCCCTCGGGGAGGCCCGCCTCCGCCCACAGCTCGGCGATCCGCAGCGAGACCGACGGATCCTGCTCGGATGGCTTGAGGATGAAGGCATTGCCGCAGGCGATCGCGATCGGATGCATCCACATCGGGACCATGATCGGGAAGTTGAACGGGGTGATCCCCGCCACTACGCCGAGCGGCCGGCGCAGCGAGTAGGAGTCGACTCCGCGCGAGACCTGGCCCGAGATCGCGCCCTTCAGGATCTCGCCGACGCCACACGCGAACTCGACGACCTCGAGCCCGCGTTGCACCTCGCCGCGAGCGTCATCGAGCACCTTGCCGTGCTCGCGCGTGATGATGTGGGCGAGGTCGTCGCTGTGGGCGTTGACGAGCTCGCGGAATGCGAAGAGCACCTTGGTGCGCCCGCTGATCGAGCTCGAGCCCCACTGCTCGAAGCCCGCTGCGGCGGCCTCGACGACGCGGTCGACCACACCGGGATCGGCGAGCGGCACGCGCGCGACGACATCGCCCGTGGCCGACTCCGTGACCTCGGCGTAGCGATCGGCCGGGGTGTCGTCTGGCCGCCCCCCGATCCAGTGATTGAGCGTGGTAGCGGTGGCTATTGCCATCAGCGAATCTCCCTCTGGTCTTCGGTTGCGATCGGATCGATCCCGGCGGCGGCGAGCGGCTCGACCGCACGGCGCGCGGCGAGCGCGAACTCGGCCGGCGTCAGCTCCTCCCACAGCGCCGCGACGGGCGCCTCGACGCTGAGCGGGACGCCGGCCGGCATGGCGGCGACGAGCTCGGCGAGCGCCAGCTCTCCGTCGCCCGGCAGCAGGCGCATCGCCCGTGCCTCGAGCATCCGGTCATCGCCCTCCGTCGACTGCCCACGAGGCAGTCGCCCGGGCCGCTCGAGGTCGTCCGGCCGCTCGAGCGGAGCGTCGCAGACCTGGAGCAGCGGCAGCAGCTCCGGGGCGACCGAGCGCAGCGCCTCGAGGTCACCGCCGAAGCGGGCGAAATGAAGGGCGTCGATCTCGACTCCGCCGCCGCCGGAGCGCTCGGCGATGTCCACCGCCTGCTGGAGGTCTCGCACCGCCTTGAACGGGATCGGCTCGATCAGCGGGCGCAGCCCGTACGGACGTGCGTCCTCCGTCAGGCGCGCGAAGGTCGCGGCGATCCGCTCTGGCTCCGGATCGTCGCCCATCACGTTGAGGAAGCGGGCCCCGAGCGCGGCGCCGGCCTCGAGCGCCGGCTCGTAGTGCTCGCGACCGGAGTCGGGCCCGAGCACCAGCACCTCGATGTCGAGCACGCGCATGCCGCTGTCCTCCAACCGGCTGAGGGTCTCCGCGAGCATCGGCGAGCCGGGCGCCATCGGCCACGGCTCCTCCCCGGGACCGGCGGTCACGACGCGGATCCCGACGGCGTCGAATCCCGCCGCGGCGGCGACAGTCACCAGCTCGGGAGGAGGGAGATGGAGCAGCGTCAGGTGGGCGATGCCCACTTCTCTTTCGTCGCTCGACACGAGACGTCCCTCCTGCGGCTACCCGATCAGCGGCCGCGGCAGGCGTGCCTCACCGGGCTCCATCACGAGCGTGTAGTCGAGCGAGTGCCACGGCTGCCGAGCTTGTTGAGGACCGCGGTCGCGGCGCGAAAACTCGTCTGTCACATCCTCTTGGCATTGGATGATCATCTGCTGCGGCTTGGGAGCACGGGCGGCCAAGATAGCTCGGTCGGCCCCTCACAGTCGGGCAGCCGCGCGGCGCGCATGTCTACGAGCCCGCCACGAAAGGGCACGCCCTCGGCCTCGAGCAGCGCGCGTTGGCGAGCGCCCTTCGCCAGCGAGCCGTCGGCGCGGACGATGCGATGCCAGGGAAGCGTCGGGTCGTCGCAGGCGGCGAGCACGGAGCCGGCGAAGCGGGGCGCGCCCGGAGAGACGTCCCCGTACGCGCGCACGAAGCCGGGTGGCGTCCCCCGGATGCGGGCGAGCACGCGGGCGGCGCCGGGAGAGGCGTCCATGGCGCCGGAATCAGCGAGCGTGCGCGCGCTCGTGGGCGGCGATCAGCTCCTCGACGGAGGTGCGCGCGATCGCCTCGCCCACGACTTCGAGCGGGACGTCGTCGAGGCGCCGGAAGCGGACGCAGCTCTTGCCCATGTCGAGCTTCTTGCCCGTCGCCTGCCACTGCTCGCGAAAGCGTGAGTCCTCGTCTCCATAGACGCCCATCAGGTAGAGCGCCATGTGTCGCTTCTGGCTGGCGAGCGCGGCGGCGGCGAGCGGCTGGCCGTTGTAGGTGTCCGGGAAGCGCTCGAGCGGAACGTGGTAGCCGATCATGCCGTACTGCATGCCCTCCTCGAAGCCCGGCGGCAGGTGCTCGAGGATGACGGCGCGAACGCGGCGATCGCCGCGCGCCGGTCGTCCGGCAGCTCGCTCAGATATGCGTCGACGGTGCCGGAGTCACTCTGCATGGGCGCACGCTACCGCGGGGAGCCGCCCGGGCGATAGGTGTGGACGACGACGCCGGAGTCGAACGCCTGCGAGTCCGCGAGCTGCAACACCGTCTTGTCGGGCGCCTCGGGAAAGAGGCGCCTGCCGCTTCCGATGACAAAGCTTTCTCACGGGTCTCCCTTCAAGGCAGCAGCCTCTCGATGCGGTAGGTGCGCGGGCCGCGGGGCGTCGGGACCTCGACGGTGTCACCCGCGCTGCGACCGACCAGCGCGCGCCCCACGGGCGACTCGCCCGACAGCCTTCCCTGCGCGAGGTTCGCTTCGGTCGCGCCGACGATCGTCCACGCATGGAGCCGAGCGCCGTCCACGTCGAGCACCTCCGCGGTTCGCCCGAACGCGAACGTGTCGCCCCCTCGGTCCACCTCTACGACCACTGCGTCGGCCAAGCGCCGCGTGAGGCGCTCGATCTTCGTCTCCAGGTGCGCC
>JACCXP010000271.1 GCA_013696905.1 Thermoleophilaceae bacterium | reverse complement strand
GGCCGGCGCTCCTGCAGGTGCCTGGCGAGCGCAATACGATGCACTACGCCCCCCGCCGCGTGGTCGCCGTGATCTCGCCGTGGAACTTCCCGCTCGCGATCCCGATGGGGATGGTCGCGGCCGCGCTCGCGACCGGCAACGCGGTCGTGCTGAAGCCCGCCGAGCAGTCGCCGGGCTCGGCGCTCGCCCTGGTCGAGGCGCTGCGCGGCGCCGGCGTCCCACCTGACGTGCTCGGCCTGCTGCCCGGCTACGGCGAGGCCGGCGAGGCGCTGGTGCGCCACCCGGGCGTGCACGTGATCGCGTTCACCGGCTCGGGCGAGGTCGGGCTGTCGATCGTGCGCGCGGCGGCGGAGACGCCAGAGGGCCAGGGGCACGTGAAGCGGGTCGTGGCCGAGATGGGCGGGAAGAACGCCGTCATCGTCGACTCGGACGCAGACCTCGACGAAGCGATCCCGGCGATCATCTCCTCCGCCTTCGACTACGCGGGCCAGAAGTGCTCGGCGGCCTCGCGCGTGCTCGTGCACGAGGCGGTCGCAGGCGCCTTGCTCGAGCGGATCGCGGGGGCGGTCGAGGTGCTCGCCGTCGGTCAGGCCGAGTCGTTCGCCACCGACGTGCCGCCGGTGATCGAGCGCGAGGCCCAGGAGCGGGTGAACGGCTATGCGGCGACCGGGGCGCGCGAGGGACGGGTCGTGGCGCGCGTCGAGCGCGTGCCGGCGGAGGGCTTCTTCTGCGCCCCCACCGTGCTCGCCGGCCTCGCGCCGAGCTCGTCGGTCGTGACCGAGGAGATCTTCGGGCCCGTGCTCGCGGTCGAGCGTGTCGCAAGCGTGGAGGCGGCGCTCGACGCCCTCGAGGCCTCGCGCTTCGCGCTCACGGCCGGGCTCTTCTCGCGCAGCCCGGCGACCGTGGCCGAGGTCTCCCGCCGGGCGCCGGCGGGGAACCTCTACGTCAACCGCGGGATTACGGGCGCGATGGTGGGGCGCCAGCCCTTCGGCGGCAACCGCCGCTCGGGGATCGGCGCCAAGGCGGGCGGGCCGGACTACCTGCTGCAGTTCGTCGAGCCACGCGTCGTGACGGAGAACACGATGCGCCACGGGCTCGTGGTCGACTAGCGCAGGATGAACTGGGTGCAGCGAAAGAGGGCAATCGTCTGCCTCGTCTCGACCACCGTGACCTCGGCGTCCCACACCTGCGTGCCGCGACCCTTATGCGCACGTACCGCCTCGCATTCGAGCGTGCCCTCGAGTGCGGTGCCGAGGAAGTTCGCCTTCAGCTCGAGCGTCGTGAAGCCCTTCGCCTGCTCGGGCAGGTCGGCGCGCGTGCCGTATCCGCAGGCGGTGTCGGCGAGGGCGATGACGGTAGCGGCGTGCAGGTAGCCGTTCGGGGCGAGCAGCTCGCGTCGCAGCTGGAGCTGCGCCCGCAGCAGGCCCGGCTCCACGTGCACGGCCTCTAGCCCGATCAGCGCGGGCAGGTGGCCGACGCTTCGCTCGTTCAGCTGGGCGACGTCGTATCTCATCCGAGCCGATGTCTACCTAGATACCCGAGATCGACGTGCCGACCTGCACGGCGAGGTCGAACAGCGGCGACGGGAAGATGCCGATCGCGATCGTCAGCGCGGCGCAGACGAGCGCGACGGCGACGGTCTCCGGCTGGGCGCGCGGGTCGGCCTCGGGTGATCCCCCGCTCGCAGGGCTCATCCGGCGCACGGGTCCCGCGAGCGGTGGCGCGTCGGGCGCCATCCACATCGCGGCGACGACGCGCAGGTAGTAGACGAGCGAGATCATCGATCCGACCACGATCGTGACGCCGAGCCAGGCGTACTGACCGTCGACGGCGGCGTCGATCAGGTAGAACTTGCCCATGAATCCGGCGGTCGCCGGGAAGCCGGCGAGGCCGAGCATCGCGATCGTCAGCGGCCACGCGAGCACCGGGCTGCGGGCGCCGAGGCCCTCGACCGAGGAGATGTCGTCGCCGCGCTCCGAGACTCGCTCGCTCGCGATGACCACGGCGAACGCGGCCATGTTCATCACGAGGTAGGTCGCCAGGTAGAACGCCGTCGCCTGGAGGCCGAGGCGCGTGCCGACGACGACCCCCGCCAGCAGGTAGCCGGCCTGCGCCACGCCCGACCACGCCAGCAGGCGCTTCAGCGAGCGCTGGCCGATCGCGCCGACGTTGCCGATCAGGATCGTCGCGAGCGCGAGCGCGGCGAGCGCGGGCCCCCACTCGACCTGGTTCGTCGAAAGCGCCGCGTCGAACAGGCGCAGGAAGACGGCGAATGCGGCGGTCTTCGTGGCGACGGCCATGAAGGCCGTGATCGGCGTCGGCGCTCCCTGGTAGACGTCCGGTGTCCACTGGTGGAACGGCGCCACCGATGCCTTGAAGGCGAGCCCGCTAGCGGTTAGCGCGATCCCGGTCAGGAGCAGCGGGTCGCCGACTTCGACCTGCTCGCCGATTGCCGCGGCGATTCGTCCGAGGTCGGTCTGCCCCGTGGCGCCGTAGATCAGGGCCAGCCCGTAGAGGACGGTCGCCGAGCCGACCGACCCGATGACGAGGTACTTGAGCCCCGACTCGAGCGAGGCCCGCTCGCGCACGGCGCTTCCGCACAGCACGTAGAGCGGGATCGAGAGCAGCTCGAGGCCGACGAACAGCGTGATCAGGTTCTCCGCCGCCGCGAGCACGACCATCCCTGAGATCGAGGCGAGCAGCAGCGTGTAGTACTCGCCCGCCCCGGCCTCGCCGACGGCGCTCGAGCGCAGCGAAAGCGCGATCGTCGCGAGCCCGGCGAGGTAGAAGAGGAGCGACATCGAGAGCGTCAGCGTGTCCATCGCGAGCGCGCTCTGGACGAGCGGCTCGACGTCCCCTGTCTCCCAGATCGCGACCGAGAGCGCACCCGCGACGATCAGCGTCACCGCGGCGAGCAGCGGCACGAGCACGCGCTGCACCCCGGCGCCGCGCAGCAACCCCGCGAGCAGGACGACGTTTGCCCCGACGACGAGCGCGATCAACGGCGACAGGCCACGGAAGTCGACGGTGGGGGCCTGGACCTGGGCGATCAGGCTCATCGCACTGGCTCCTTGGCCGTAGCGGCGGCCGGCGGCTCGGCGAGGCGGCCCGCCTCCTGCACCTTCGCCACGGTGGCTGCCTCGGTGCGTCCGAGCAGGAACTGCGGGTAGACGCCGAGCGCCACGATCACCAGCACGAGCGGGGCGACCGCCGCGAAGTCGACGCGCCCGATGTCGCGGGACTCGACCGAGGGCCCGACGCGGTTGTGCATCGCACGCTGGAAGAAGCGGATCATGTAGACGGCCGCGAGCACGACGCCTGCGCTCGCCACGAGGCCGTAGACGATGTGCGTCTCGAATACGCCGAACAGGATCAGCAGCTCGCCGACGAAGTTGGGCGAGCCGGGCATCGCGAGCGTCGCGAGCGAGACGACCAGGAGCAGCGCCGCGAGCACCGGCGCGCGGAAGGCGATCCCGCCCATGCGAGCGAGCGACTCCGAGCCGCCCGCGCGGTGGACGAGCACGGCGGCGAGCAAGAACAGCGGCACCACGACAAGGCCGTGGTTGACCATCTGCATGACGGCGCCCTGGGCGCCCTTGGGATCGAGCGAGAAGATCCCGAGCGTGATGAACCCGAGCTGGGCGATCGAGGAGTAGCCGACGACGAGCCGCACCTCGTCCTGGGAGAACGCGAGCACCGAGCCGTAGAGGATCGACACGACGGCGATCAGGATCACGAGCTCCGCGAAGCGGGCGGAGGCGTCCGGCAGCAGCGGCAGCACGATTCGCAGGAAGCCGTAGGCGCCCACCTTCGAGAGCACGGCGGAGAGCAGCACGAGCACCGGCACGGGGCTCGAGCGATAGGCGTCGGGCATCCACCCGTGCAGTGGGAACAGCGGCGCCTTGACGAAGAAGGCGAGCGCGAACATCCAGAAGATCCACGCCTGGGAGCCCGCCGGCAGGTCGCGGCGCGCGAGCTCCGCGAGGTCGAACGAGATCTGCCCGCCGTCCGGGGTCGACAGCACGCCGAGCGCGACCGCGCCCGCGAGCATCAGCAGCGAGCCGACGAGCGTGTAGATCACGAAGCGGGTCGTCGCCTGGACACGGTCGGCGCCACCCCACGCCCCGATCAGGAAGTAGAACGGCACCAGCATCAGGTCGAAGAAGACGACGAAGAGGGCGAGGTCCTGCGCCAGGAACGCGCCCAACACGGCGGTCTCGGCCAGGCCGAGCTGGAAGTAGAAGAGTCGCGGCCGTGTGTAGCCGGCGTGCGCGGACACGAACGTCGCGGGCACCCACAGCAGGGCCGTCATCAAGACCAGGAACAGGTTGAGCCCGTCGACGCCGAGCGAGTAGCGCACGCCGAGCTCGGGGATCCAGGCGACGTCGGTGACGAACTGCAGGCCGGCATCCGGATCGAAGGCTGCGACGAGCATCACGCTCAGCGCCAGCACGAGCACGGAGGCGGCGAGGCCGATCCAGCGCGCAGCCGACCCCGGCACGACGGCGCACAGGAGTCCCGCCAGCAGCGGCAGGAAGACGAGGATGCTGAGGTTGACGCTCACGCCGAGACGATCAGGAAGTAGAGGGCCATCGCGCTTAGCCCGATCACGAGCAGCAGCGCGTACGCGCGCAGGTAGCCCGACTGCACGGTGCGCGCGAGGTGGGCGCCCGCGCGCACGATCCCGCTCGTGCCGCCCATCAGGCCCTGCACTATCCCGGTCTCGATGCCCTCCCGCCCGATCCGCCCGAAGCCCTTCGCGGGGCGCACGAAGACGACGTCGAACAGCTCGTCGAAGTACCACTTGCGCTCGAGGAAGCGGTGCAGCCGCGGCATGCGCGCGACCAGCGCAAGCGTGGAGCCGGGGCGGCGCAGGTAGAGCTCGCGCGCGAGCAGGATGCCCGCGATCGCGACGAGGCCGCCGACGACGAGCCCGGTGATCTCGGCGCTCTCGCTCGGCACCTGCTCGATGAAGGCCGATTCCGCGAAGGTCGGCTCCAGGAAGTGCTCGAGGGTGTCTGAGACGAGCGGGATCCCGACCGCGCCGCCCACGAGCGCCAGCAAGGCGAGCAGGAACATCGGCACCTTCATCGGCCGCTCGCGGTCCGCGATGTGGTGTTCCGGGCCGGGGAAGCCGACGTCTGAGTCCTCGGGCTCACCGGTGGCCGGGTTCGCATGCTCGCCGTGGGGCATGTCGCCGCGCTCGAGCACGAGCGCCTCCGGCACGGGCTCGCCCCAGAAGACGCGGAAGACCATCCGGAACGCGTAGAAGGCCGTCATGAACGCGCCGACGTAGCCGACGACCGCGAGCGTCGGGTAGAGCGTGCCGCCCCTGTTGAGCGTGAAGGCGAGGATCTCGTCCTTCGAGAAGAAGCCAGCGGTCAGCGGGAAGGCGGCGAGCGAGAGCGCGCCGATCGCGAACGTCACGTGGGTGAACGGCATCGCGAAGCGGAAGCCACCCATGCGCTCGATCGACTGGTTGCCGCCGACGGCGCCGATCACCGAGCCTGCGGCCATGAACAGGAGCGCCTTGAAGAAGGCGTGCGTCATCAGGTGGAAGAGCCCGGCGCCGTAGGCGAACGCGGACACGCCGAGGATCATGTAGCCGATCTGCGAGATCGTCGAGTAGGCGATGATCCGCTTGAGGTCGGTGGACACGAGCGCCACGGTGGCGGCGAACAGCAGCGTCGCCGTGCCGATGATCGCCCCCACAGCCGCGGCGGTG
>JACCXP010000255.1 GCA_013696905.1 Thermoleophilaceae bacterium | reverse complement strand
TCGGTCGCGGAGCGGAAGTCGGCGTAGCGCGGCGGCCGACCATCATGATCGCGCCCCCACCGCTGGATCGCGTCGAGGATCAACTCTGGTGGCCACCGTGAGCGGCGCCTGAGCGGAGCTTCTACCGCCTCGAGCGCCGCGTTCCACGTACCGAAATGCGTCCGTACGCTGCTTGAGCTCGGCCACCGCGGGAACTCGCGGACCCATGGACTCCGTGACCCGGCCTGCCACCCCCACTCGGCCTGAGCGGGCGCGCGGCCGTGCTCGGTCACCCACTCGCGCAGTGCGCGCACCACGTCGTCCCGCGACGCCGCGGGTGCTCTCCGCGGCGTGCACGCGACGCACAGTCGCCCGGTCACGGCCGGTCCACCGCAACCCGCGCAAAGCACGCCCTTCAAGTACGTGCTGACCGTGCTCCGCGCGACACCGAGCGTGCCGGCGATGACGCGCGGGCTGACACCGGCGGCGTCGAGGCGCCGTGCCGCCAGGATGCGCTCGCGGCGTGGCAGCGCGTGCTGCGGAATTCGCGCGGGCAGGCCCGCCGCACGGAGGCCGTTGCACCAGCTTCCGAAGCGGGCGGCGACGGTTCCCGCGCTGGGCCAGCGGGGATAGTGGAGCTCCCAGACGGATGGACCGTCGGGCAACAGGCCCGCGGCGCGCCCGGTCGAGGGTGCCCAATCGAAGCTCCGCGGCGGCTGTCCGTACTTCTTGTGCCAAGTGCGCATCGCGGCCACGACGACCTCCGACGTCCACCGCCCTGGGGGAACCCGGACCGTCACGTTGAAGTCGATGGCCTCGCAGATCCACGCCGGCGCGAGCATGAGGCCGCTGCGATCGTCCCTTGCCGCCGCCACGCGCGCAGTCGCCGGTCGGCTGCTCATCCCGACCCGACGCCGGCGACGGGCGGGGCGGCTTCCGCGATGCAGTGCACGAGGAAGCCCGTGAGCCATGAACGCTTCCCCTCGGGGTCCTGCGGATCGCCTCCACCGTCGCTCGCCGCACGCAGCGCGAGGTAGTGGCGTACGTGGCCGCCGGGACCAGGCACCTTCCAGCTCACGGCTCGATGATCGCCCGGCTCGGGCCGCTCGGACGGCTCGGCTTCCACGAGCTCGGTCGCGAGCGCCGCCGCCGCCTCGCTCCAGCTCCCGGCCTCGATCGCGCGGGCATCGAGCTGCTCGGCGAGCCACGGCATCGGCTCGCGCGCTCGCTCGAACTGGGCCAGCTCCACCGCTCGCGTGAGATACCCCGCACGCGCCAACATCTGCCGGCGCTCGTCGCCCGCCATGGCCAATGCCTGCTCCAGCGGAGCCGCCAGCGGCTCGCCCGCCTTGCCGGCGACCGCGTGGGCGATCGAGCCGATCAACGTGTCGAGCACCACCTGCGTCCGCACCGAGATGAGCGCGGAGCCCTCCACGTCAGCAGATCCGCGGGAGGGGATCGCCGGCCAGCATGTCGACGACGCGCGAACCGCCGAACGCGGTGTCAAGGACGACCATGCCGGGCGGGTCGTCGCGGATCTCGCCGATCGCCGCGGCAGCGGTCCCCAACGGGTGCGAGCGCAGCGCCGCGAGCGCCGCCTGCTCGGCGTCCGGCGCCACGACGGCGAGGAGCTTGCCCTCGTTAGCCACGTAGAGCGGGTCGATGCCGAGGATCTCGCATGCTCCCATCACCTCGGGGCGAACCGGGATCATCAGCTCGTCGATGACGATCGCCACCTCGGCGGCCAGCGCGAGCTCGTTGAGGACCGTGGCCACTCCGCCGCGCGTCGGATCACGCAGGCAGCGCACGTCCGAGGTCGCCGCCAGCAGAGTGGCGACCAGTCCGTGCAACGGCGCCGTGTCGCTCTCGAGCTCGACTTCGAGCTCGAGCCCGCCGCGGGCAATCATGATCGCCATGCCATGGTCACCGACGGTGCCCGAGAGCAGGACGCGATCACCCGGTCGTATCCGCCCCGGCGACAGGTCGAGGTCATGCTCGACGGTGCCGATCCCAGCCGTGGCGATATAGAGCCCGTCCGCCTTGCCGCGCTCGACGACCTTCGTATCGCCGGTCGCGACGACGACGTCGGCTGCGCGCGCCGCCGCGCCGAGCGACTGCACGACACGCTGGAGATCGGCGGTCGCCAGGCCCTCCTCGAGGATGAACGAGACCGACAGGTACCGCGGGCGCGCCCCCGCCATCGCGAGGTCGTTCACCGTGCCGTTGACCGCAAGCTCGCCGATGTCGCCGCCGGGGAAGAACAGCGGCGAGACGACCGACCCGTCGGTCGTGAAGGCTAAGCGCGCGGCTCCAGTCGGCGGCAACAGCGCCTGGTCGGCGAGCGGCTCGAGCAGCGGGTTGGCCAGCTCGCGCAGGAAGAGCGTCTCGATCAGAGTGTGCGAGGCCTTTCCCCCTGCACCGTGCGAGAGCGTGATGTGCTCGTCCATGAGCTTCACGTGTGGCCGGCGGCGGCGGCGCTCAATCGACGCGAGCACCTCCTCCTCGGTACGCGTGCGGCCCATCAC
>JACCXP010000254.1 GCA_013696905.1 Thermoleophilaceae bacterium | reverse complement strand
CGATAGCCCTCCCTCGGCAGCGCCAGCTTGCCGTCGATCCGGTAGCGATCGGTCTCGACGACCACGTGCTCGTAGCGCAGGTCCACGGTCAGATGATGCTACCGCCGGCCCTGGACGCGCTCTCGGGTCGACCGGATGTCCAGATTCTGGTGCCCGCGCTCGGGCCGGGGGCGGTCGCGCCGATACGGGCTCGGTGTCCACCAGCAGCCAAGAGCACGAGCCGGAGATCGGGGCCTACCGGATTCCCGACTTCCCGCTGCCCGAGGAGGCTGCCGCGGCCGCGCCGATCGTGCCGGAGCTGCGTGCGGGGCGCCGGCGGCAGATCGCTGCACGCTCTCTCGCGATCACGGCGCTTGCCGCGGGTCTCGTGTACCTGGCCTGGCGACTCAGCAGCACGTTCGACGGCGCGGAGCTGGCGCTCTCGATCCCGCTCGTCGTGGTCGAGGTCTCGAGCCTGATCGCCTTCGCCGGCTTCGCCTTCCTCACTTGGTCGGTGCGGCCGAGTAGCCGCCCGCCGCTGCGGGCGACGCCGTCGGTCGACGTCTACGTGGCCACCTACAACGAGCCGCTCGACGTGCTACGCCCGACCCTGCTCGGCTGCCTCGCGCTCGACTACCCGAACGCCTCGATCTGGCTGCTCGACGACGGCCGCCGCCCCGCCGTTCGCGAGCTGGCCGAGCGGCTCGGCGTCAACTACCTCACACGACCCGACAACGAGCACGCGAAGGCGGGCAACATCAACGCCGCGCTGCCGCGCACGAGCGGCGAGCTCGTGCTGGTGCTGGACGCCGACCACGTTCCCCAGCCGGATCTGCTGCGCGCCGTCGTCGGCTACTTCGAGCAGCCCGACCTCGCATGGGTACAGACGCCGCACGAGTTCTACAACCGCGACTCCGTGCAGCACCTGCGCGCGGGCGACCATGAGCAGGCGCTCTTCTACCGCGTGATCCAGCCCGGAAAGGACCACTGGGGGTCGGCCTTCTGGTGCGGCTCGGCTGCCGTGATCAGGCGCGAGGCGCTCCTCGGGATCGGCGGCATCGCGACCGAGACGATCACCGAGGACTTCCACACCTCGCTCAAGCTGCATGCCGCCGGGTGGCGCTCGCGCTATCACGCGGAGCCGCTCTGCTATGGGATCGCCCCGCACAACCTCGACCAGTACCTGCTACAGCGAGACCGCTGGGCGCGCGGCAACTTGCGCGTGTTCCGCACGCGCGAGAACGTCTTCACGCTGCGCGGACTGGCTCTCGGGCAGCGCTTGAGCTACCTCGCCTCACTGTCGGAGATCGCCTCCGGCTGGCGTCAGGTGACGCTGATCGCGGTGCTCGCCGCGACCCTCGTCTCCGGGCGGCTGCCGCTGTCAGCGTCTGCCTGGGAGCTGCTCGCGTTCTTCCTCCCGTGGGTGCTGCTCTCGATCGTCGCGGTGCGCGTGCTTGCACGCGGGCAGCTGCGCCTGAGCGACGCCTCGCGCTACGAGCTCTTCTCGCTGCCCGCGCTGCTGCGCGCTCCGTTCGCGCTGCTCGGGTCCGGGCGCGCGAGCTTCGAGGTCACGCCGAAGCGCGGGATCGACCGGGGGCGTGCGAGCTGGGTGCACGCCAACCCGCCGCTAGCCGTGCTCTTCCTGGGCCTGCTCGCGGCGGCGGCGTACCGCGGCGGGGTAGAGGCCTCGCTGTGGGAGGGGCCACGGCTCGTCGCCGCGTCGGCGGCGCCCGTGCTCGCGCTCGCGGCCGGATATGAGCTCGGACGCCTCGGCCTCGCGGTGCGCCACCTCGCCCGCCGCCGCCAGCTGCGAGCCGTCTATCGCTTCCCGGCGGACCTCGCCTGCACGCTCAAGGTCGGGCGCGAGGGCCTCTACTCAGGGAGGATCACCGATCTATCCGCGCGTGGGATGCAGATCGCTTTCGAGGCTGGCCAGCTCGACGCGGCGAGCGCACGCTCGCTGGCGGGGCGGCGCCTGCGCGTAAGCGCGGATCTCGGCCGGCTCGGGCACCGAACGACCCTTGAGCTGCGCGTCACGATGGTGCGCTCGGTCGGGGACCGCGTGCTGCTGGCGGGATCCTCGCGCCCGGTCGGCGAGCGGGCACGGCGTGCGCTCGACCTCGCTTGCCTCGTCGTCGCGCCGGGGAGCGCACGGCTCGACGCGGAGGCGCTCGAAG
>JACCXP010000251.1 GCA_013696905.1 Thermoleophilaceae bacterium | reverse complement strand
GGCCGCAGCGCCGGCCGCTCGTCGCTGGATCGCGCGCTCAGCGCGCTCAGCGCGAGCGCGGCGGTCGCGCCGTAGAGGATGTGCCCGAGCAGGCTCGGGAAAGCGGCCCGTGCCGCTTCGACGGTCCACGTCGCCGGCTCGCCGAGCAGCAGCGGCAGCAGCGTGAGTGGGCCGAGGAACCACCACAGCCCGCCG
This sequence comes from Thermoleophilaceae bacterium, assembly GCA_013696905.1. GTDB lineage: Bacteria > Actinomycetota > Thermoleophilia > Solirubrobacterales > Thermoleophilaceae > JACCXP01. The sequence goes on along the minus strand of JACCXP010000251.1, from coordinate 2,542 downwards.
TAGGCGATGCCCCAGAGCAAGGTCTCGCCGACGCCCGAGCGCAGCGGATAGACGACGAGCCCGAAGCCAGCCCCGATCACCGCGGCGATCAGCATGTGCACGGCGAAGCCCGCGACAACGGACTGGGCGCGCACGATCGAGGCGATCGTCGGCAGCGCCCCGTAGTCCGCCATCGCTGCCCCGAACACGAGCCCCCCGGCCACGCCGGCCAGCGCCCCCGGCACGAGTCCGCCGCGCACCAGGCCGGAGCGTTTCATCGGGCCCCCTCCGCCACCCGCTGCTCGACCACCGTATCGCGGGCCCGGTGTTCGTCTTGGCCGGTCAGGACGACGTCGCGCGTGAAGAACAGGTCGAGCGTCCAGTCGAGCAGCACGCGCAGCTTGCGCTCGAGGCCCGGAAGCTTCGCCAGGTAGATCCCCCGCCACATGATCCACGCGGCGAGCCCGGAGAACTGGCGCCCGCGGATCTCGGCCACGGCCGTGCGCCGGCCGAGCGCGACCAGCACGCCGATCGGCTCGAAGGCGAACGCCTTTGGCTCCTCACCACGGATGGCGGCGGCGACGTTGCCGGCCACGAGCTTGCCCTCGCGCAGCGCGTGCTGTGCGGTCGGCGGATACGAAGCCCCAGGCCGACGGGGGTCGGGGATGCTGGCGCAGTCGCCGAGCGCCCACAGGCTCGGGTGGCCGACGACCTGAAGCGTCGGCTCGACGGGGATCGCCCCCTTCCCTTCGAGCTGCTCGCTGAGCGGCGCCAGCACGGGGGCCGGGCGGTTGCCGGCGGTCCAGACGATCGTGTGGGTGTGGATCTCGTGCCCGCCTTCGAGGCGCAGGGCACCCGCCGTGGCGCTCTCCACTCGCCGCTCGAGCTCGAAGTCGATCCCGCGCGCGCGCAGCTTCTCGAGCGCGTAGGAGGCGAGCCGCTCGCCGACCTCGGGCAGGATGCGATCGCGTGAGTGCACGAGCACGAAGCGAAGCTCCTCGGCCCGCAGGCTCGGGTAGTAGTGCAGGACGCCGTGCACGAGGTCGAACAGCTCGGCGATCGCCTCGGTGCCGGCGAAGCCCCCGCCCGCGACGACGAAGGTCAGCTGACGGCGGCGCTCCTCGGAGTGCGCCTCTCCTTCGGCCTCCTCGAGCAGGGAGATCACGTGGTTGCGCAGCGCTACCGCGTCCTCGAGGGTCTTGAGCGTGAAGGAGTTCGCCTCGACCCCGGGCAGGTCGCGAAAGTCGGCCACGCTTCCGAGCGCGAGGACCAGGTGGTCGTAGGGCAGCTCTTGGTCCGAGAGCGATCCGCCGGTGCGCACCTGCACCACCCCGGAGGCGGGATCGATCTCCTGCACGACGCCGCGCCGAAAGCGCGTGCGGGCGCTCGACGCGCGAACGGGTGCGCTGATGTGCGCAGGCTCGACGGCGCTCGAGGCCACCTCGGCCAGCATCGGCGTGAACAGCAGGTAGTTGCTCGAGCTGACGAGGGTCACGTCCACCTCTGGATCGCGGGCGAAGTGCCGCTCGAGGCCTTGGGCCACGCTCACTCCGGCGAACCCGCCGCCGGCGATGACGACGCGCACCCGCGGCTCCTCGCTTGGCCCGCCGCGCGCACTCGGCGACTCGCCGCGGCGGCGGACGGCGAGGGTCATGTAGAAGAGGAACGCGGTGAGGGCACCGAAGAGGAGGTCGGCGATCAGGCTCGAGAACACGTCGCCCGCCTCGCGCAGCGACCATGTCGGGCCGCGACCCTCGAGCAAAGGCGCGACCGTCAAGGGGCCGGCTATCCACAGCAGGAGCCCGGCCAGCAGCCCGCCGCTCACCATCGCCGAGTAGCCCTGGGCGGCGTAGCCGAGCACCCCCGCCAGGCCGGCGCCCGCCAGGGTCGCAAGCAGAAGCTGCAGCGCCACCTCGGCCGGGCCGCGCCCCGTCAGGCCGAGCAGGCCGGAGATCGCCATCCCCTGCCACAGCGTGAGCGCAACCAGCACCAGCCCGCTCACCAAGCCGGCCGCGGCGCCGATGGCCATGTCCTCGCGCCGCAGCGACCTCACGGCGGCGGGCTCAGGCGCCCTGGCCGAGATTTCGCATCAGCCCGCCGTCCATGAAGTAGGTGGCCCCGGTCACGTAATCGCTGTCGGCGGATGCCAGGAAGACTGCGAGGCGGCCGATCTCGGACGGCTCGGCGGCGCGCTTCCAGGGGATGCTCTGCACCTGCTCCTCGAGCAGCTTCGGATCGTCGATCGCCGGCTGGTTGAACGGAGTGAGCACCATCCCCGGCCGAGGTTGTTGACGTTGATCTTCAGCGGCGCCAGCTCGAGGGCGAGCGTGCGCGTCAGGTTGCGCAGGGCGCCCTTCGAGCAGTCGTAGTCCGCGCCGCCGGGATTGGGGATCTCCTCGTGCACCGACGTGACGTTGATGATCTTGCCGCCCACCCTGCCGCTCGCCCTGCGCAGCTGCACGTAGCGGCGGCAGCAGAAGAACGGCCCGTAGAGGTTGGCCTTGATCGCCTTGTCGAAGACGTCGGTGGGCAGGTCGCCGACCTCGCTGCCGGAGGCGTCGAC
>JACCXP010000223.1 GCA_013696905.1 Thermoleophilaceae bacterium | reverse complement strand
GCATAGGCGAACGCGCGCGGGGCGCCGCCGACGAGCGTCCCGGCGGCAACGTGACGGCGGCGGACGCCGGCGAGGCCGGCAGCGTAGGAGACGGGAGCGTCGCGCACGCCCGGGGCGAGGCGAGCGGTGACGACGGCGCCGAAGCCGTGACGCTTGAGCCAGTTGCCGGCCGCCGTGATCCGCCGCCCCGCCAGCTGCTCCACTCCGGCCCGTCCGGTCGCGCGAGCGATCGTGACCGCCACAAGCGCCGACAGGGTCGCCGCGACCAGCGACAGCGCCGTGCCGAGCAGCGGGCCGAAGAGGAGGCCGCTCGTGGCCGCGAGCAGGGCGCCCGGCACGAGCAGCACGTTAAGGCCCACCGACACAGCTACGAATGCGACCGGCGCCGACGCGCCGAGCGGCGCGAGCCAGCCCCTGACCTCGGCCGGGGAGAGCGGCCCGCGGACCGCGAAGACGACGAACAGCACCGCGAGTGTCGCCGCAAGCAGCGCGAGTCGCCGCCGGGGCGAGAGGACCCTCATCGAGGCGCGGGCGCTACGGCGTGCCGCCGCGGCCGAGCCACTGCTCGTTGGGCTCGGTGCTGCGGTCGCGGCGCAGGTCGACCGGTCGGCGATTGGTGTCGACGAACAGGCACAGCGCGCGGCTGCGCTCATCCGCCGAGACGCAGGTGCGGAAGTAGCCCTCGCCGAGGCGAATCGTGTTCGCCGAGCCCAGGTTGCGCTGGTATTCCTCGCTTCCGTTGGCGAGCACGTAGTCGCGCACGGCGGTCGCGTTTGCCTCGGTGGCAACCGTCTCAGAGACCGTCAGCGGGCGCGCCGCCAGGCCGGCGGCCACGACCCCCAGCACGCCCGCGAGCAGCAAGCCGGTGGCCACGCGATCGAGGCGGATCTCCGCGGGCGGCGGGAGTGTCCCTCGCGGCAGCCGCTCGCGCGCCGCCAGGCGACGGCTCAGCCACGGCGCCAGCGCGCCGACCAGGAAGAGGTTGGCGGCGGCCGACACGATCAGCGCCGGCACCAGCCGAATGCCGCTTGCGATCGGCGGCAGCGAGCGCATCACGAGCGCATCGGCCACGGTCACGAGCGCGAACACCGGCCACGTCCAGGCGCCTCTCAGGCGCCAGCGCAGGCGATTGGCGCGAAAGCGGGCTTCGGACTGCGAGGCGGGGAGCACCTGGGACGAGGGTACTTCCACGCCGCCGCCAAGCCGCGCCAGGCTAACCTCTGCGGAGCATGTCCGATCGCCCTGAGCTGTGGGTCGCGCACGTGGGACGCATCCCCTACGGCGAGGCCGTGCGCCTGCAGGAGCGGGTCCGCGCGGCTCGCCTCGCCGGCGAGCTGCCCGACGTGCTGCTGATGCTCGAGCACCCGCCCGTCTACTCGAAGGGCCGGCGTACGGAGGCGGGCGAGCTGCCGCTCGGCGACGACTGGTATCGCGCGCGTGGGATCGAGGTGATCGAGACCGACCGCGGTGGGCGGGTCACCTACCACGGGCCCGGCCAGCTCGTCGGCTATCCGATCATGGCCGTCGGCCGCGTCCGTCCCCACATCGAGACGATGGAGCGCGCGCTGGTCGCCGCGCTCGCCGACGAGGGCATCGAGGCGCAGGCGCCCGCGGACCTGATCGGCGTCTGGACCGACGGGCGCAAGATCGCCTCGATCGGCGTACACGTATCCAGGGGCGTGAGCATGCACGGCTTCGCGGTCAACGTCGACAACGACCTGACGCCCTTCGAGTGGATCGTGCCCTGCGGGATCACGGGGGTGCGCATGACCTCGATCGCGCTCGAGCGCGGCGGGCCGGCCGATCTCCCCTGCTTCCGCCGGCGAGCCGCGTGGCGCTTCGCCGAGGCCTTCGAGCGCCGTCAGCGGATCGTGTCGCTCGAGCGCGTGCTCGCCGCCACCGACCCCGCTCACGCGACGCGCCCAGAGCCGGTGCCGGCATGAGCGCCACCCGCTCGCGCGCGCACCCCGGGGGCGCACGGGTGCTCGACATGATGGGCGAGGTACGGCCGTTCCGCGAGCGCAAGCCGCCGTGGTTCAAGGTCCCCGCCCCGGGCGGCGCGCGCTACCGCGAGCTCACCAGCCTGATCGAGGGCGAGGGCCTGCACACCGTCTGCAAGGAGGCCGCCTGCCCGAACATCGGCGAGTGCTGGGCGGCCGGCACGGCCACCTTCATGATCCTCGGCGACACCTGCACCCGGCGCTGTGGATTCTGCAACGTGAAGACCGGCAAGCCGACCTTCAACGATCCACTCGAGCCGCTGCGAGTGGCGCAGTCGGTCAAGAAGATGGGACTGCGCCACGCGGTCATCACGAGCGTCGACCGCGACGACCTGCCGGACCTCGGCGCCTCCGCGTTCGTGGGCGTGATCCGCTCGATCCGGATGCTGGCTCCGAGCTGTCGGGTCGAGGTGCTGACGCCTGACTTCCGCGGCCAGGAGATGCCGCTCGCGCGCGTGGTCGCCGAGCGCCCCGACGTCTTCAACCACAACGTCGAGACGGTGCCGCGCCTCTACCCGCTCGCTCGCCGCGGCTCGCGCTTCCTGCGCTCATGCCGCGTGCTCGCCAACGCCAAGCAGCTCGGCGGCGCGGAGGTGGTGACCAAGTCCGGACTGATGACCGGGCTCGGGGAGAGCCGCGAGGAGCTGCTCGAGACCTTCGGGGTGCTACGCGAGCACGACGTGCAGGTACTGACCGTCGGTCAGTACCTGCGGCCGACCGAGAACCACCTCCCCGTCGTGCGCTACTGGCATCCCGACGAGTTCGCCGACCTCGAGCGCGAGGCCTACGCGATGGGGTTCGAGTCGGTGGCGGCCGGACCGCTCGTGCGCTCGAGCTATCACGCCGAGCAGACGCTGCGGCAGGCCGCTACCAGCTAGGGCCGCGGGATCAGGCGGCGGCGGAGCTCTTGGCGCCCGAGCTCTGTGACCGCTCCCCGGTCCACACGATCGTGACGCCGCCCGAGCCCTGGTTCTCCTCGCGCTCGATCAACTCGTCGGACTGCAGCGCGTCGAGCGCCATGTTCAGCGACCCGCGCGGAATCCCCGTCGCCTGGAGGATCTCGACTCGCGGGGCTTGGCCGACGCGTCTCAGGAAGTCCGCGACCCGCTCGCGGTTCTCGTCAGCGCTCAGGTGCTCGGGGCGCTTGAACCAGACCTCGTTGTCCCCCTCCTCGAGGAGGATGGCCCGCGCGTGCTCGAGCTTCGCCACCTCGCGTTCGAGCTTGTCCAGCTCGGCGTCGATCTGCTTGACCAGGTTGGCCACGGCTGCACCTCCAGAGGGCGTTCGATTGCTCGTGGAGGGTAGACAGGGGGGTGGACGGCCACGGCCTGCGCCGGCGCGTGACGGCGGTGTGCGAGCCTAACGAGCCGTGTTTCCCCTCAAGGACAACATCCCCACGCGCCGGTTTCCGATCGTCACGATCGCCCTGATCGTCGCCAACGTGCTGATGTTCTTCTGGTTCCAGGAGGCATTCGGCGACGAGCGGGTGTTCGAGCAGAGGGTCGTCGAGTACGGCGCGATCCCCTATGAGATCACCCACCCGGGACAGGAGTGCGAGGCCGGTCGCGGCGGTGAGCTGCTGTGCGAGGGCCAGCGAGGAGTCCGCGGCGAGGCAGAGCCACAGGCCTCGACCTGGATCACGCTGTTCACCTCGATGTTCATGCACGGCGGGCTGCTGCACATCGCGGGCAACATGCTGTACCTGTGGATCTTCGGCAACAACATCGAGGATTCGATGGGCCGCCTGCGTTTCCTCGCCTTCTATGTGCTCGGAGGGCTCGTCGCGCTCGGCGCGCAGACGGCCATCGGGCCGGACGCGGCGGTGCCGACGATCGGAGCGAGCGGGGCCGTCGCGGCGGTGCTCGGCGGCTACCTGCTGCTCTACCCGCGCGCGCGCGTGACGACGCTCGTGGTCCTGATCTTCTTCATCACCTTCATCCAGCTTCCGGCGCTGCTCGTGCTCGGCTTCTGGTTCCTGCTCCAGCTCTACCAAGGCGTGCTCGAGCCGGCGGCGGGGAGCGGGGTCGCCTACTTCGCGCACATTGGCGGCTTCGTGTTCGGCCTGCTGCTGATCAAGGCCTTCGCCAACCGGGCGAAGGGAGACTACGAAGAACGCTCGCGCTATCCGGTCTACTGATGCCTGAGCCGGCCGCTCCGCGACAGCGTCGGCCGCTCGGCACGACCCCTCGCCGCAAGCGCCGGCGGCGCCGGCGTGGGCGAGCGCTCCTTCGCTGGCTGGCGGGGGCCGCGCTGCTGCTCGCGCTGAGCACGGG
>JACCXP010000162.1 GCA_013696905.1 Thermoleophilaceae bacterium | reverse complement strand
CCCTACGGGAGGGGGAGTCGAGCAGACCCCGGCGGCAGCCGGCGGTGGACTGGCGCGCAGCGCGCCGAGTGCGGCGTGCGCGTTCAAGCGTCCGCCCGTCACGGTCCTGCCGGTCAGACACGACTTGGCATCGACGCTGTTGAGCAGCCGCTGACGGAGCACGGATACCGTCGTCGTCACGTCTCGCGACAGGATCAAGGCCGCGGCGCCGGCGACGTGGGGCGTGGCCATCGAAGTCCCGCTCAGGTAGGCGTGGTGGCTGTTCGGAAAGACCGCGGCGGGATAGGCGCTCAGCGTGCTGCGGCCGGGAGCGGCCAGGTCCACCGACGTGGAGCCGTAGTTCGAGAAGGTGGCGAGCCCGTCATCCTGGTCGCTTGCGCCGACGCAGATGACGTTCGCCAATGGGTAGTTGCAGGGATACTGAGAGCTCGCGTCCTTGCTGTCGTTTCCCGCCGCCACCACGAACGTGGTCGTGCTCGACGCGGCGATCATGTCGCGCTCGGCAGTGCTCGGGCTCGAGCTGCCGAGGCTCGCGTTGATGACCTTCGCCCCGTTGCGCACGGCGTACTGGTAGCCGGCGATCACGTCGGCGACGGTGCCGGAGCCATTTGCGCCGAGGACCTGGACCGGGATCAGGGTCACCCGTTGGCTGACGCCGGAGACCCCGTAGCCGTCGTTGCCGCGAGCGCCGATCGTCCCCGCGACGTGCGTGCCATGGCCGTTGCCGTCGCGCGGGTCGTCGTCGTCGCCGGCGAAGTCCCAACCGCGGACGTCGTCGACCTTGCCGTTTGAGTCATCGTCCACGTTCGCCTGCTTCCCGGGGCCGGTCTCACCGGGATTCGTCCAGGAGTTCAGGGCCAGGTCGGCGTGGTCGTAGGCCATGCCAGTGTCGACCACGGCCACCTTCACGCTGTTCGAGCCGGTCGTGAGCTGCCAGGCCTCGGGCGCGTCGATATCGGCGTCAGCGGTCCCGCCGAGACCGCGCACGCCCTGGCCCGTGTTGTCGAGGCCCCAGAGCTGTCCGAAGAGAGTGTCGTTGACCGGCGCCGCCTCAGCGCGGCGGTAGTAGTTCGGCTCGGCGTAGAGGACGCCGCTCTGGCGCTCGAAGCTCGACTCGGCGGCCGCGAGCGAGAGGCCGGCGTCGAGATCCACGACCTCGAGGCCCGTCAGTGGCAGCCGCTCCTCGAGGTCCGCTCCCACCCTGTCGCGCACGTCTTCACGCTGCGACGACCCGACGCTCGACTTGAAGCGCACGATCAGCTCGCCGGGCACCGCGTCCGGCGCGGGGGCCTGGGCGAGCGCGGAGGCAGGGGCCACGAGCAGCGCCATCGCGCTGGCCACCGTCGCCGTAAGTCGTGTTGCTCGAGCCATCCTTGCTCCTCACATCGATTCCGCGCGCCGACCATCGAGCGGCGCAGTCCTCTACCCCTACATCGGCAGCCCCGCTCGCAGCTTTAGGACGTGGGCCGCGCCTAGACTCCGGCCGCGATGACAGGCGACGCCCCGCAGACCCTCGACGAGAAGCTCGCGCAGCTCGAGGAGCGCCGCCACGCCGCCGTGCACTCCGCCTCGGAGGCGGCGGTCGAGAAGCAGCACGCGCGCGGGAAGCTGACCGCGCGCGAGCGGATCGAGCGCCTGCTCGATCCCGGCTCGTTCGAGGAGCTCGACACCTTCGTGCGCCACCGCACGAGCGACTTCGGCATGGACCAGAACCGTCCCTGGGGCGACGCCGTTGTGACGGGCCACGGGCTGATCGGAGGAAGGGCGGTGTGCGTCTTCTCCCAGGACTTCACGGTCTTCGGCGGCTCCTTGGGCGAGGTGATGGCCGAGAAGATCTGCAAGGTGATGGACCTCGCCGCCCGCATCGGCTGCCCGATGATCGGGATCAACGACTCGGGCGGCGCGCGCATTCAGGAGGGCGTCGTGTCGCTCGGCGCCTACGGCGAGGTGTTCGCACGCAACGTGCAGTGCTCGGGCGTGATCCCGCAGGTCTCGCTCGTGCTCGGCCCCTGCGCCGGCGGGGCCGTCTACTCGCCGGCGATCACCGACTTCATCTTCATGGTCAGGGAGACCTCGCACATGTTCATCACCGGCCCGGAGGTCATCCGCACGGTCACCGGCGAGGAGACGACCTTCGAGGATCTCGGCGGGGCGATGAGCCACAACCAGCGCTCGGGCGTCGCGCACTTCGCCTCGGACTCCGAGGCCGACTGCATCGAGGACGCGCGCTTCCTACTGTCGTTCCTGCCCCAGAACAACCTCGAGCTGCCGCCGCGCACGCGTGCGGGCGACGACCCCGCCCGTATCGACCCCGAGCTCGACCACATCGTGCCCGACCAGGCCAACCGCCCCTACGAGATGCGTCACGCGATCGAGCTGATCGTCGACGACGGCGAGCTGCTCGAGGTCCAGGAGCACTTCGCCCGCAACCTGATCGTCGGCTTCGCTCGCCTCGACGGGCGCCCCGTGGGAGTGGTCGCCAACAACCCGTGCCAGCTTGCCGGCGTGCTCGACATCGACGCCTCCGTCAAGGGCGCGCGCTTCGTGCGCTTCTGCGACGCCTTCAACGTGCCGCTCGTCGTGTTCACCGACGTGCCGGGGTTCCTGCCGGGTCGCAGCCAGGAGTGGG
>JACCXP010000132.1 GCA_013696905.1 Thermoleophilaceae bacterium | reverse complement strand
GTCCAGGCCATCGTATGGTTGGCGTTGGCTCCGGTGAGAACGTTCGTGTAGTTGGTCGTTATCGCTCCGAGCGTGATCTGGACCTGGGTCGGCGTGCCGGACGTTCGAACCATCGTGGACGGTGCGGCGCCGGTGCCGAAGACCTTCGAGGTGCCGACACCCGAGTCGATGAAGTTCCGGCCGAGCTTGAGCGTTCCCAGGCGCACCTGCTCGGTGGGGGTGGCGGCGTCGAAGATCGTGATCGAGTCGGTCTGGGCCCCGTTGTCGGTTGTCGCGCCGTTGTCGTTGAGCTGCACCAGCACGTTGCGCGCGGTGCCGTCGGCCATCCCGCCGAAGCCGTTGATCAGGCTCGCGGTGTCGATCGGGTCGTTGACGATGAAGTTGATCTTGTCGTTGCGGTCAGGTCGCCTGGCTACGCCGCCCTCTCCGCTCACGGCGGTGCCGTTGGTCGCGGTGAAGGTGTTCACGGTCGTCGGTGCCGCGTTGTCCCCCGTGAAGGTCGTTCCGGCGAGGGCGCCGCTTACCACGTCGGCGCTGTCGGTCGCGGTCACCGACCAGGTCTTGCCGGTCCCGTTCGTGAGCCCTGCGTTCGCCGTCAGCTGGCTCTGGCTGCGCCAGGCGTAGGTCTGCCCCTCGACGGTCCAGGGACCGCCGGTCGTGGTCATCGTCACGGCCGTCTGGCCGGTGGTCGCGTTGGCGACGTTCGCCGTCGCGCTGAAGACGCCGCTCGATGCGTCCGCGAGCTCCGCGTAGACGTGATACGTCCCGGACGGCTTGAGGTAAGAGCCCGAGTAGCCCGTCGTCTTCGCCAGCACGCTGCGCGTCAACGTCGGCGCGGCGAGGTCGGCGGTGACGATGTAGTCGGACGTCGTGGCCGTGTTCGTGACCGCGTCGGTGCCGGTCAACGTGAAGGTCTTCGCGCCCGTCGTGAGCCCGGCGTTCGCGGTCTGCTGCGCGCTGCGGTGCGTGTAGGTGTTGCCATCGATCCCCGTCCAAGGGCCCCCGGCGGTGGTGAGCGCGACCGCGGTCGCTCCCGTCGTCACGCTCGCGACGTTCGCGGTCACCGTGGAGACGCCGCTGCCCGCGTCGGTCGGGTTCGCGTAGACGTAGTAGGGCGCGCTCGCCTTGAGGAAGCCTGCCTTGCCGCCCGAGCTCTTCTGGATCACGGCGCCCGCGGCGCCGGCGGCGACGGCGGGCGCGGTGTTGTCGACGTTGACGGTGTAGCCGCCGTCGATGCCCGAGTTGGCGGCATTGTCGGTGAGCGTCAGCGAGAACGTCTTCGAGCCCTCGGCGATGCCCGCGCCGACGGTCAGCGTCGCGGTCTTGTAGTTGTAGGTCTGCCCGCCGATCGTGCAGGGGCAGGTCGAGGTGGTGAGCGGCGTCGCGCTCGATCCGCCCAATGTCGAGAGATCGGTGTTGACACTTGCGATGCCGCTCGGCGGGTTGCCCTCGTCCGCCTGGACGTTGCCGTAGGCGACGTAGGTCGCGCCCGCCTTGACGTGACCCTCCTTGCCGTTCGAGTGAGTGATCGTGGCCCGGTCGGCGACGGGGCGCGCGAAGTCCGGCGCCATGCCGAAGCTGTTGCCCGGGTTGCTCGTGATGGCGTTGAACGCCGCCACCGCGCCGGTCGCCGAGAGCGCGAAGACGAGCACCGTGGCGACTGCGGTCAGGAGGGCGCGGCGGATGCGCCTCATGGCGAGGTCACCTCGGCTTGCTTCTTCTGCGCCTCGACCAGCTCGCCGCCCTGGCGCCAGAGGTTGCGCACGATGAGCGCGGCGGCGAGCAGTGCCGGCCCGCCGATCAGGACGCCGCGCAGCCACTCGATCGAGATCGCGATCAGCAGCCAGCCTATGACCGGGATGTGGAAGGAGTAGGCGGCCTGTGTCGGCCGCGTGAGGGCGAACTTCCTGAAGTCGGCGGTCGCGTTGGCGTCGCCCTTGGTCTGAAAGACGGGCGCGCCCTGCGGTCCCTTCTCGACGGCGAAGATGCGGTGCGTCACCGGCCGCTTCGAGGTCGGGGGCACGTAGGTGATCACGTCGCCCTTGCGCAGGGAGGCGACCGGCACCTCCTTGTCGTAGACGATCGACCCCTTCGAGATCTTGGGCTCCATCGAGCCGCCGTAGATCACGTAGCGCTGGTAGCCGAAGAGCGGCGGCAGCAGCATCGCCACCACTACCGCGACGGTCAGCAGGGTCAAGAAGAGACCGAATCCGGCCCTCGCCGCGCGGGCGATGGAACGGATCGGGTTGCTCGGGGCCAGAATGGCCATGTCGTTGCGTGCAGCCAGGGCCCGAGGCCTTACTGCGCTGCCTCCCACTGGTACTCGGCGCTGGCGCTGGCGCCCTGGTAGGGGTTGTCGACGGCGGCCGTGCCGTTCGGGAAGGTGACGCTGAACTTGTAGCGATGAGCGGCGCTTGCGGCGAACGAGCCGAGGCTCCTGTCGGACATAGCGCTGATCGTTCCGTTGTAGAGCTCCGTGGGCGAAGTGCAGACGCCCGCGCCAGCCTCCGGCGTACCGCAGTCGTCGATCTTGACGACCAGCTTGGAGGCCAGCGGGTTGCCGGAGTCCGAGTTGGTCACGGTGGTCTTCTTCAGCGTGAACGTGGCGGCGAGGCCCCCGGTGTTGGCGATGTCTACCGTGCCGGTAGAGGCCGCGTCGCCGGGCTTGATGCCCGTGGCGGTGAGGATGGCCGCGTTCGCCTTCGAGTTGCTGTGCGTCAGCGTGCCAGTGGTGAAGGAGTTGCCCGGGTTCGCGCTCACCGAGGTGAAGTTCGCGCCCGATCCGACGACGGCGGCGCCGGCGACCGAGACCGCACACGCGGCTCCGAGAACCCGGCGGGGCGATGCCTTCCAGAGTGCCTTGATGCGGTTCATAGCTTCCCTAGCCTTTCGATGTTGGGCCGTTCCGTGCCCTTGAAGAGCTCGTTTGTCAGCGGTTAGTCCCGGTATCCGTGCGGGCCGCTTTTCCTTGACTGCCCCTGTCATCGGCCGCTCGCTCACCGCTATGAGGTAGGGCCGGCCAAAGTGGACGTTTGTTCGCGGCGGTCTCGGATACAGTCCGGGCCATGGCCATGACCGCACCCTCACAAGGGATCCTCTCCGACGACCACAGGGCCGACCGCGACGAGCTGATCGAGCTGCTCAAGCACGCCTACTGGATGGAGCTCGAGACCGTGATGAGCTACGTCGCGAACTCGATCAACCCGGACGGGGTCCGCGCCGAGGAGATCAAGGAGAGCCTTCTGACCGACGTGCAGGAGGAGCTCACGCACGCGCAGCAGTTCGGCAACCGCATCAAGGAGCTATACGGCGTCGTGCCGGGCTCGATGGACTTCACGCCCGAGCAGACCTACCTCCAGCCGGCCGAGGATCAGGTCGACATCCCGCATGTGGTGCGCGGCGTGATCGAGGCCGAGACCGGCGCGATCGAGCACTACAACCGCATCATCGAGTTCTGCGAGGGTCGCGACCCCGTCACCCAGGACATGGTGATCGCGATCCTGCGCGACGAGGAAGGCCACAAGCGCCTGTTCGAGGGCTTCCTGCGCGAGTACGAGGCGCTCGGCCTCGCCTAGTGCCGCCGCCGTGAGCGGCTATGAGGTGGACGGCTTCTACGACGAGGCCTTCGAGACGGACGGACGCCCACGCCCCCATTACGGGGCTGTCATGGCGGCGCTGGATCGGGCGGACCTCGACGCCGTCGCCAAGTCCTTGGGCGACCAGGCCGAACAGCGCGGAGTGCGCTACGGCGAGGGGCGATTCCGGATCGATCCCGTACCGCGCGTCCTCACCGCGGACGAGTGGCGAGCGCTCGAGGCCGGCATCGGACAGCGCGTACGAGCGCTAGACGCCTTCGTGGCCGATCTCTACGGGGAGCGGGCGATCGCCGACGGCCCACTGCCGGCGCACGTGCTCGAGGGGGTGAACCACTACGAGCCCGACATGCAGGGCGCGCTCGTCCAGGCCGGGGTGCGGGCAGGGCTCGCGGGTCTCGACATCGCTCGCGGCGATGACGGCGCCTTTCGAGTGCTCGAGGACAACACGCGTACCCCGACCGGCTTCGCCTACGCCGGCGCTGCGCGCACGCTGCGCGAGCGCCATCTGCCGATCGGCGGCCCGGCGCCCGTCGAGGTCCGGGCTCGCTCGCTCGAGATCGTCGGCGAGACGCTGCGAGCGGCGGCGCCGGACGGGCATGGCGACCCGTCGATCGTGCTGCTGAGCGACGGGCCCGAGAACGACGCCTGGTACGAGCAGCAGGCGACCGCCCTCGAGCTGGGCATCCCGCTCGTCACGCTGGCGGACCTCGAGTCGCGCGGGGGACGCCTGCAGGCCCACGTCGAGTCGGGCGTGGAGGCGGTCGACGTCGTCTACCGGCGCACCGACGAGCACCGCCTGCGCGACGAGCACGGTCGCCCGACGGCGCTCTCCGACGCGCTGCTCGAGCCGATCCGCCGCGGCACGGTGGCGGTCGTGAATGCCTTTGGCGCCGGCGTCGCCGACGACAAGCTCGTACACGCCTACGTCGAGGAGATCGTGCGCTTCTACCTCGATGAGGAGCCGCTGCTCGCCTCGGTGCCGACGCTCGACCCTGGTGTCCCCGAAGCGCTCGAAGAGGCGCTTGAGCGCCTGGACGAGCTGGTGCTCAAGCCGCGCACGCGCGCGGGCGGGGCCGGGATCGTGATCGGCCCCCACGCACGCGCCGACGATCTCGAGCACGCGCGGCAGGCGTTGCGGGAGCGCCCCGCGGATTACGTCGCACAGGAGCAGGTGGCCCTGTCGCGCCACCCGACGGTCGTCGACGGCGGGCTCGAGCCACGCCACGTCGATCTGCGCGCGCTGGTGGGTCTCGCCGGTGGCCGCGCGCTCGTGGTGCCCGGGGGCCTCACCCGGCTCGCCGTCGAAGCGGACGACTTGATGGTGAACATGACCCAGGGAGGCGGCATCAAGGACACCTGGGTGCTCTCCGACGGCTAGGCAGCCGCCGGCTCGAGCTGCAGGCCGTAGATCTCACCGAACTTCGACCGCAGGTACGCCAGGTAGGGCCCGGGGTCGAGATCCGAGCCCACCGCTCGCTCGAGCGTCTCGCGCGGCGTCAGCTTGCGGCCGTGGCGGTGCAGGCGCTCGCCGAGCCAGTCGCGCAGCGCCGCGATGTCTTCCGGCGTCAGCCTGTCCCCGAGCGTCGGGATCTGCTCCAGCGCGCGTTCCCAGATCTGGGCCGACATCACGTTGCCGAGCGCATACGTCGGGAAGTACCCGAACAGCCCGGCCGCCCAGTGGACGTCCTGCAGCACGCCTTGCGAAGCATCGGGGACCGTCACGCCGAGGTAGTTCTCCATCGAGGCGTTCCACGCCTCGGGAAGGTCTCGCACCGCGAGCGAGCCGTCGAAGAGCTCGCGCTCGAGCTCGAAGCGGAGGATCACGTGGAGGTTGTACGTCGCCTCGTCGGCGCGCGCCCGGATGGGCGACAACTCGACCCTGTTGACGGCGCGGTAGAAGTCCTCGAGCTCGACGTGCGCGAGCTGCTGCGG
>JACCXP010000126.1 GCA_013696905.1 Thermoleophilaceae bacterium | reverse complement strand
CAGCGGCGCCGCCGGTCTTGGGCACGCCGCGCCTCGTCGAGCGCGGAAGGCGCGTGCGCGGGGTGCGGTTCTCGGCCGGGCGCGTGACGCGCAACGAGGGCAGCGTCGCCGTCGAGCCGCTCGGACGGCTGCGCCTCGAACTGCTCGACGCTCGCGGAGCGGTTGCGCGCGAGCTGACGCCTGTCGGGGGTGCGACCGACGTGCTTCCGGGCGAGTACGCCTACACGCTCAGTCGCTCGGTTCTGTCGCAGCTCGGATCGGGCAGCTACCGTTTCAGGGCGAGCGCATCGGGCACGGCGGGCGGCGGGCAAGCCGTCCGGCGCTCGGCGCCGTTTGCCATCCCATGACTGAGATCACGATCTACGCAAAGCCCGGCTGCCACCTCTGCGACGAGGCGCGGACTGTGCTCGACGAAGTGCGCTCGCGGCGTCCGTTCGAGCTGCGCGAGGTCGACGTCTCGATCGATCCGGCGCTCAACAGGCGCTACGGGGAGCGGGTTCCCGTCGTCCACGTGGACGGCGACGAGGCGTTCGAGTACCACGTCGACGCGCGCGCCCTCGAGGAGCGTCTGACTAGAGTGAAGGCGTGACGTCGATCAAGGAGCCCCTCGACGGATCGAGGCTCGACGGGAGTGTGGAGCGCCTGTCGCTAGGGGTCGCAGCTCGCCTCTCGCGCTACCTCCAGGTGCTCACGCAGGCCAAGAAGATGGGTAAGGACACGATCTCGTCTCAGGAGCTCGCCGAGTACACGCACGTCAACTCGACCCAGATCCGGCGCGACCTGTCGGGATTCGGGAAGTTCGGCAAGCGTGGCGTGGGCTACAACGTCGACTCGCTGATCGGGCAGATCCGAAAGATCCTGCGCACCAGCGGGCAGCACAACATCGCCCTCTTCGGCGCCGGCTACCTCGGCAAGGCGATCGCCTCCTCCGACATCTTCGCCGAGCACGGCTTTCGAGTCGTGGCGATCTTCGACACAGACGTTGCCAAGGTCGGCGAGCCGATCGGCGACGGCAGCGCTCCGCTCGCGGTGCGCTCCTACGACGACCTCGCGCGCGTGGTCGAGGACGAGGAGATCGTCGTCGGCGTGCTCGCGGTGCCCGAGCGCGCCGCGCAGGGGGTCGCGGACGACCTGGTCGAGTACGGCGTGAAGATCATCTTCAACTACTCAGAAGCGCTCCTGCAGGTACCGCCCGACGTGACCGTGCATACGTCGAGCCCCGCGGCCGACCTCCTGTATGCGCTCTACTTCTACCTCACCTGACCGCTCCCCGGCCCATGCTCGACATGGAACGCGCACGCGAGGTGTTCGAGG
This sequence comes from Thermoleophilaceae bacterium, assembly GCA_013696905.1. GTDB lineage: Bacteria > Actinomycetota > Thermoleophilia > Solirubrobacterales > Thermoleophilaceae > JACCXP01. Next base: position 1,446 of record JACCXP010000126.1, on the reverse strand, counting down.
CCTCGGAGGACTTCACCGTCGGGATCGAGGAGGAGTTCGCGATCCTCGACGGCGAGACGCGGTCGCTCACTCAGCGCTTCGAGGAGCTGCGGGCGGCGGCAGCGCACGACGACGTGCTCGCCTCGGCGGTGGCCGGCGAGCTGATCGCCTCTGAGATCGAGATCCGCTCCGGCAAGGGCGCGACCTTCGCGGCGGCGCTCGCGAGCCAGCGCGAGGCGCGCGCCCGCCTTTTCCGCCTGGCGCAGTCGCACGGGATGCTGCTCGGCGCCACGGGCACGCACCCGTGGAGTCCGTGGCAGGAGCAGCAGATCATCGACACCGACCACTACCGCCGCCTCGATGAGAGCCTGCGCTACGTCGCCTGGCGCAACAACACCTTCAGCCTGCACCTCCACGTCGGCGTGCACGGAGCCGACCGCGCGATCGCCGTCTGCGACCGCATGCGCGACATGCTGCCCGAGCTGCTCGCGCTGTCGGCCAACTCGCCGTTCCTCGACGGCCGCGACTCCGGCCTGCACTCGGTGCGCAGCCAGATCTTCACGCGCTCCTTTCCCCGCTGCGGCGTGCCCGACGCCTTCGGGGACTTCGCGGCGTACGCCGCCTACGTCGACTTCCTCGTCCTCACGCGGTCGATCGGCGAGCACACGGAGATCTGGTGGAGCGTGCGCCCACACCACGCCTTCGGCACGGTCGAGGTCCGGATCTGCGATGCGCAGGGCACGGCCGAGGAGTCGAGCGCGCTCGCGGAGCTGATGCTCGCGTGCGTGGCCCAGGCCGCCTTCGACCACGACGACGGCACGGCGCCCGAGCCGAAGCCGCGGCGCTTCCTGGAGGAGAACCTGTGGCGGGCGATCCGCCAAGGCCGCGACGGAAACCTGATCGACCTCGAGCGAGGCGAGGAGTATCCTGCCGCCGCGCTCGCCGACCGCTTGCTCGAGTGGACCGCTCCGGCGCGCTCGGAGCTCGGTCTCGATCCCGCCGTTGCGAGCCGCAGCGGCGCCCAGCGCCAGCGAGCCGCGCTCGCCGCCGGGGCGTCGCTCGAGGAGGTCTACGCCGGCGAGGTCGCGGCGGCCCAGGAGTCCTACGGGCGGGGCGCTCCCGTCGCGGAGGGGGTGAGCAGATGAGCCAGCAGGAGCCGAGCGAGGCGGAGGTGCGGGCGGCGCTCGAGGAGCAGATGCGCCACATAACGGCAGAGGACGTGCTGCTGCAGTCGATCGTCACGTTCGTGAACCTGGCCGGGCGACGGCTCGGCCTGTCGGGGTCGCGCGACGACCTCGACCTGGCGCAGGCGGCGCTCGCGATCGAGTCGACGCGTGCGCTGCTCCCGCTCGTGCCCGACGAGCAGGCGCCGTCGATCCGCGACGCGCTCTCGCAGCTCCAGGTGGCCTACGCGCGTGAGGCGCGGGCGGGCCAGCCGGCGCCGGCGCCGGGTGCCCCGCCCACTCC
>JACCXP010000123.1 GCA_013696905.1 Thermoleophilaceae bacterium | reverse complement strand
TCAGCGTGCGACCGCGCATGAACGCGAGCGGAGCGACCTCGATCACGCCGCGGTCGAGGTGCTGGTTGACCTTCTCGGGCTCCATCATCGCGTAGAGGGCGTCGAAGAGCGGACGCAGGTAGGGGTCGACCTTGGCCATCAGGTCACCCGGCAGGAAGCCCAGGCGCTCGAGGCGCCAAGCCCCGCCTAGGCGCGCGGAGGTTCGGGCCGCCCCTCCTTCTCCGCGTGGGCGTCGTAGGCGGCAACGATCCGCTGCACCAGCTTGTGGCGCACCACGTCCTCACCCCCGAAGCGCACGAACTCGATGCCCTCGACGCCCTTGAGGATGTCGCCGATCACCATCAGGCCCGAGCGCTTGTCGCGCGGGAGGTCGACCTGGGTGACGTCGCCTGTGACGACCATCTTCGAGCCGAACCCGAGCCGCGTGAGGAACATCTTCATCTGCTCGGGCGAGGTGTTCTGGGCCTCGTCGAGGATGATGAAGGAGTCGTTGAGCGTGCGCCCGCGCATGAACGCGAGCGGCGCGACCTCGATCACGCCGCGCTCGAGGTGCTGGTTGACCTTCTCCGGGTCGAGCATCGCGTAGAGCGCGTCGAACAGCGGGCGCAGGTAGGGATCGACCTTGGCCATCAGGTCGCCCGGCAGGAAGCCAAGCCGCTCGCCCGCCTCGACGGCCGGTCGCGTCAGCACGATCCGCGACACCTCGCGCCGCGCGAGCGCCGCCACCGCCATCGCCACGGCCAGGAAGGACTTGCCGGTGCCGGCGGGGCCGATGCTGACCGTGATCGTCTGGCGACGGATCGCGTCGACGTAGGACTTCTGGTTCACCGTCTTCGGCGCCACCTTGAGGCCGCGGTGGCGCCACACGACGTCGTCGAGGATGCGGCTGGGGCTCTCGTCGCGGTCGAGTGCGCCGGTTATCGCCTCGATCGTGCCGGGTGCGACCTCGTGGCCCTGTCGCACGAGCTCACCCAGCTCGGAGACGACGGTCTCCGCGAGTGCTACCTCGTCGTCGGAGCCCTCGATCGTGAGCACATTGCCGCGCAGGTACAGGTCCCCGCCGAGGTGTCCCTCGAGGGTGCGCATGATCGCGTCGTGCGCCCCGGCGAGCTCGGTGGCCACGTCGTTTGGTAGCTCGAGCTGCCTGCGCGCCACTAGGCGGTCAGCTTCTCCTTCACGAGCGCGCTCACCCGCTTGCCGTCGGCGCGACCATCGGTCCTCGCCATCGCGAGCGCCATCACCTTGCCCATCTCCCTGGGCGACGACGCGCCCGACTCGGCCACCGCGTCGCCGACGATGGCGTGCAGCTCCTCGTCGGTGAGCGAGGCGGGGAGGTACTCGTCGATGACAGCGGCCTCGCGCTCCTCTCCATCGGCGAGCTCGGCGCGACCGGCGGCGCGATAGGCCTCGGAGGCCTCGAGCCGGCGCTTGCGCTCGCGCTGCAGCACGGCCACCTCGTCCGCACCCGAGGGCTCTGCCTCCTTGTGCGCCTTCTGCAGCTCCGCCGACACCAGCCGAAGGGCACTGACGCGCTCGCGATCACGCGCCTTGAGCGCGACGTTGGTATCGGCCTTGACGCGGTCGAGCAGTCTCACGCCGCCAGTGTAGGCACGCTGCGCCCATAGACTCGGCGGTGGATGGAGGTCGGTCCGACGATCCTCGTGGCGGGCGTGCTGCTCGCCCTTGGGATCGCGGCCGCCGCGCTGGCCGGACGACTTCGAGTGCCCGGCTTCGTGCTCTTCCTGGGGATCGGGATGGCTCTCGGCACCCGCGGCGGGCTGGGCTGGCTGCCGTTCGAGGACATCGAGCTGGCGCGGACGATCGGCATCCTCGCGCTGGCTGCGATCCTGTTCGAAGGTGGGCTCGCGGCGGGCTGGCCAGAGATCCGCCCGGTGCTTGTCGGCACCGTGTCGCTGGCGGTGGTGGGCACCGTCCTCACAGCGGCGATCACAGGCGCGGTCGCCGTCTGGCTGCTCGAGCTGTCACCGCTCGTGGGACTGCTGCTGGGCTCGATCGTCGCAACGAGCGACGCTGCAGCGATCTTCTCGATGCTGCGCGGGTCCAATCTCCGCCGTCGTCTCGCCCGCACGCTCGAGGGCGAGTCCGCGCTCAACGACCCGGTGGCGATCCTGCTCGTGCTCGGCCTGATCGACTGGATCACGCTGCCCGAGTACGGGCTGCCCGACGCGCTGCTGTTCTTCACCATGCAGATCGCCATCGGAGCGCTCGTGGGCCTTGCCGGCGGGCGAGTCGCGGTGGAGGTGTTCGAGCGACTGCCGCCGGTGAACCCTGGCCTCTACCCCGGCGCATCGCTGGCCGCCGCAGGGTTGAGCTTCGGCGCCGCGGACGCGCTCGGAGGCTCGGGCTTCCTCGCCGTCTACCTAACCGGCCTCGCGCTCGGCGGCGTCCGCTTCCGCGGTCGCCCGACGATCGACGAGTTCCACAGCGGCCTGGCCGGCCTGAGCGAGATCGGGCTGTTCCTGGCGCTCGGCCTGCTCGTCGATCCGGTCCGCCTGCTCGACATCGCATTGGAGGCGACGCTCCTGGCCGGGGCGCTGATCCTCGTCGCGCGCCCGATCGCGACTCTGGTGGCCACGCGCGTGGGGGGATATGAGCTGCGCGAGGCCCTGCTGCTGGCATGGGCGGGCCTGCGCGGAGCGGTGCCGATCGTGCTCGCGCTCTTTCCCCTGACCGCGGGGCTGCCCGACGCCCAGGTGCTGTTCGACATCGTCTTCTTCGTGGTCGTCGCCTCGACGCTCGTGCAAGGGGCGACGATCGAGCCGCTCGCCCGGCGGCTGGGACTGACGACGACCGAGCCGGCGCTCGGCCGGCAGCTGCTCGAGGTCGGCAACGTCCGGCGGCTCGGGGCGGAGGTGCTCGAGTACCCGATCGGCTCAGACGATGCGATCGCGGGGCGCCTGGTGCGCGAGCTGATGCTCCCGCGCGAGGCGCTCGTGAGCGTGATCGTGCGCGGTGACGAGGCCCTGCTGCCGCGCGGCTCGTCGCGCCTGCGGGCGGAGGATCGCCTGCACATACTGCTGCGCGAGCCGGTGCGTCGAGAGGTCGAGGCGCTCTTCGAGCGCTGGCGCCGGGGCCCGATCGGAGAGCCGGAGGCGCCGCCGCCGCCCGTGCAGGGGCGTACGTCGATCTTCGCCGTGCGTCCCTGGCGCGACGCCTACGGGGACCCGGCCGCGCCCGAGGCGATCGACGGCATCGCCGTGCAGCGGCGTCTGCGCACGCGCCGCGGCGCCGCGGGAGCGCTCGTGCAGCTCGAGGACGGGCGCTTCGCGCTGACGGGGGAGGGGGTGCTCGCCATGGGTAGCGCGCGCCAGGTCACCCGCTATTGCCGCGGGCGCATCCGGCGCAGCAGCGACGACGAGGCGCGCGCGTGGTGGCAGGAGACCGCCGGGGCGTTGTCCGAACGAGTGCTGCGGTGACGCGCGCGGGCGGACTCTCACGCAGCGACGCAGCGCCGGCTCAATCGCGCGCTGCTCGCGCGACGGATTCGGCTGGAGCCGTTCGAGCCGCTCGACTCGCCGACGCGGCGCGGGCTGCAACACGAGGCCGAGCGCCTGGCCGCGCTGCACGCCTGAGCAGCGCCTTTCAGGAGGTCAGCAGCAGCGCGCTCCATCCCGCTTCCGAGCGGCGCTCGCGCTCGCGCAGCGGCTCGAACGAGCGAGCCACCTCGTCGACCTCGTGATCGAGCAGGCCCGATGCGACCAGGGCGCGCGGGCGCGCGCCGCCAAGGCGCTCCGCCACCGTCACGAGCAGCCCGCGCATCAGGTTCGCCACGACGACGTCGGCCGCGGGCGCTGCCCGCCGGCGCAGGTCGAAGCGCTCCACGCGGTCGATCGTCACGCCGTTGGCGCGCGCGTTCGCGCGCGTGGCCTCGATTGCCGCCTCGTCGGCGTCGAGCGCCACGACGGGCGCGAAGCCGAGCTTGCGCGCGGCGATCGAGAGCACCCCCGAGCCACAGCCGAGGTCGACCAGGGAGCCCGCTCCGTCGCTCAGCTCGAGCATCAGCTCGAGGCACAGCCGGGTGGTCGGGTGGGCGCCCGTGCCGAACGCCCGGCCGGGGTCGACGACCAGGTCGATCACTCCCGCACGGCGCGACGGCGAGTGCCACGGCGCGCGCACGTGCAGCCGCTCGGCGACCAGCTGTGGGCGATGAAACGCCCGCCAGCGCCGGTCCCAGTCCCGCGCCACCTCCCCGCGACTCACGTCTACCGGCGCGCCCGCGATCTCGGTCGGCCCGTCGGGCAGCGCCGGCAGCTCCGCCGGGGTGCCGTACAGGGCGTACTCGACCCAGCTCTCGCCGTCGCGCTGCTCGAGCCCGTCGGGGGCAAGGGCGAGCAGTGCGCCGAGCACGGCCTCGGCGCAGGCGGCGGGAGCGCGCACTGCCAGGCGCACCAGCTGCCCCGGCGCCGCCTCTGTCACCGAAGCGCGCGCTTGACGCGTGCGAACAGCGACTCGTCGCCTGCGTGCGGGTCGCGCACGTTGTCCTCCTCGAGCGAATCTGCGAGCTCGCGCAGCAGCTCGCGCTGGCGCGAGGAGAGGTTGCGCGGCACAACCACGTTCACCACCACGCGCTGGTCGCCGCGCCGGCCGCGGCGAAGCGACGGCATTCCGCGCCCGCGCAGCGTCAGCACGTCTCCCGGCTGCGTGCCGGGGGCGACCTCGACGTCCTCGTCGCCGTCGAGCGTCGGCACGGTGGCGCGCGCGCCGAGCGCCGCATCGGGCGCCGCTACGTCGACCACCGAGATCAGGTCGTTGCCGTCGCGCACGAAGCGTGGATCGGGCGGAACCCGCACGAGCACGTAGAGGTCGCCGGCGGGCCCGCCCCGATCCCCGGCGTGTCCGCCTCCCGTCACGCGAATGCGCTGCTCGTCTGCGATCCCCGCCGGCACGTCCACCGACAGGGTCTCGATCGCCGCCTCACGCCCGACCCCCGAGCACTGCGTGCAGGGGTCGCGGGCGAGCCGGCCGTCGCCGCCGCACGCGTCGCAGGCGCGCGAGTGCATCACCTGGCCGAACGCCGTGCGCGCGAGTGTCTGGAGCTGCCCTGTGCCCTCGCAGCGCGGGCACTGCTCGATCGGCGTGCCCGGCTCGGCGCCGTTTCCGCGGCAGCGCCCGCAGACGCTGACGCGCTCGTACTCGACCTCGACCGCCTCGCCTGTCGCTGCCTGGTCAAGCGAGATCTCGACGGCGACGGCGGCGTCTGGACCCTGCGCCGGCCCCGCTCGGCCGCCGCGGCCGAAGGGGTCGCCCTCGCCGCCGAAGAACGCCTCGAAGATGTCGGAGAAGGACCCGAAGCCCTGCGCCGAGGCCCCGCCGGCGCGCGCGCGCACGCCCTCATGGCCGTAGCGGTCATAGGCCGAGCGTCGCTCTGCGTCCGAGAGGATCTCGTAGGCCTCACCGGCCTCCTTGAACTTCTCCTCGGCCTCCGGATCGTGGCGGTTGACGTCTGGGTGAAGCTCCCGCGCGACGCGCCGAAACGAGCGCTTGATGTCCTCCTGGGAGGCGTCACGGCCAACGCCCAGGACCTCGTAGGCGTCGCGCTTCACTCGTCGTAGAGGTCGGCCACGAAGCGCGACAGCTCGGCGGCCGCCTGGCGCACGGAGACGATTGCCGTGGCGTAGTCCATGCGCACGGGGCCGAGCACGCTGACCGCGCCGAGCTTGCGGCTCGCGAGGCCGTAGTTGGCGGCCACGAGCGAGATCGAGCGCAGCTCGGGCGCCTCGTTCTCGTGCCCGATCCGCAGGTACACGCGTGGCTCGACAAGCGCGCTGCGCAGCAGCGAGAGGAGCGCCACGCGCCGCTCGAGCATCGCCATCAGATCGTTTATCTGGCTCAGCTCCTGGAAGCGGTGCTCGGACAGGAGGCGCGCCGCGCCCTCGACGTAGAGCGTGTCCTCGGCGGTCCGCTCGAGCTCGGTGAAGACCGGCGCGAGCGTGGCCAGGAAGTCGAGCTCCGAGTCCGAAAGCGACGGCTCGACAAGCTTCGCCTGGAGCATCCGCGCGCCGACGGCCATCCCGCGCAGAGCCTCGTTGAGGTAGCTCGCGGCCCAGCCGACGACGCCGGAATCGACCGGGCGCTCGTACGAGATCACGCGCTTCGAGACTCCGCCGGTCGACGTGATCACGACCACCATCGCCACCTGCGGCTGCAACACGAGCACCTCGACGTGGCGGATCGTCGTGGTGGCGATCGGCGGCGCGGAGACGATCGCCAGCAGGTTCGTGACCTGGGAGAGCTGCTCGGTCGTGGCCCGCATCGCCTCGTCCACCTCGCGGCGCATCAGCGACAGGCGCAGCGGCTCGCCCTGGGGCGCCGGCCCGCCCCGCTCGAGCAGCTCGTCCACGTAGAGGCGGTAGCCGCTGTCGGTCGGCACCCGACCGGCCGAGGTATGCGGATGGGCGAGCAGCCCGAGCTCCTCGAGGTGGGCCAGCTCCGCGCGCAGCGTCGAGGGCCCCCAGACGATCTCACGCTGGCCGGCGAGCCACCTGGAGCCGACGGGCACGCCGTGCTCGACGTGCCCCTCGACCACCTTGCGCAGCACCAGCGCCTGCCTTTCGGTCATCTCCATGCCCCTCATTGTGACTGGCGCTGCGGGTGGCGACCGGCGGCTCGCTGCCGTCCGGCGTCGCGGGTAGCCCGAGTGCGTCTAGTTACAAACCTGTGAAGAGGTTGTAAACCGCCGATTTGCGGGGCGGTTTCCGCTCCAGGACGGTTTATATTGCCGCCGGTCAGGCTGCGGGGAGCGGCCTGACGGCCACGCAGGGGGAGCCAGCTCGAGGTGCGCGACGCGGCGCCACGCCGTGACGCGGGTCAAGCCAAGGCAAGCGGCGTGTGCGCCGCGAAGGAGGAAGCATGAGCGAGGCTCTCAACCTGGTTACCAGTCGATCGACCGCCAGCACGCGGACAGCTCGGCCCACACCCGGCGCCAGCTCGTGGCCGGCGCAGCGGCGACGCTCGGCGGCATGGGCATGCTCGGGCTCGCCCCCGAGATCGCGAGTGCCGCGCACAAGGAGGATCCGCAGACGATCCTCAACGTCGCGGCGACCGCCGAGGTGCTCGCGACGATCGTCAACACGGTCGCGTTCGAGCGCAACCTGGGCGGCGACTCGACGACCCAGCGCAACCTCGGCGCGGCCGCACGCGAGGAGCTGATCCACTACCAGGTGCTGACCGGTCTCGAGCCGGGACGCGCGCGGCCGCTGACGCTCACGGTCCACGTGCCGGATGCGGTGTTCGCAAGCCGCACCAGTCTGCTCAACACGCTCGTCATAGGCGACCAGATCTTCGTCAACGCGTATCTGATCGCGACGACCGTGTTCGCGAACCGTGGCGACAGCGAGCTCGCGCGCATCGCGGCCGAGTTCATGGCCGTCGAGGCCGTGCACCGCGCGCTCGCGCGGCAGTCGCTCGGGCTGCTCGGCAACGACCGCGCGTTCGCGAAGTACTCGCAGGCCGAGGAGGCGATCGGGCCCGGCAAGGCTCCCGGCGCCGACGGGCTGCCCGGCTTTCGCAAGGTTCTGACCGCCGTCGCCCAGCTGGAGGCCGCCGGCTTCGGCTTTGGCAAGGCGGGCTCGCTGCCGGGGTCGTCGTACGGGTTCGACAGCGTGTCGGCGCGCACGCCGAACCCGAGCGACGTGAACACGCGCGTGCCGAAGTAGCGGCGGACCGGGCAGCCGCTCTCCTGCGGCTGCCCAGCCCCCGGCCGGAAGCATCGGGGCGCCCGGATTTGAACCGGGGACCTCACCGACCCGAACGGTGCGCGCTACCAGGCTGCGCCACGCCCCGAGCTCGGCCAGTTTAGTCCCGCTTACCCAGACCCGTTCTCGCCCAGCTCGAGCACGGCCAAGAACGCCTCCTGGGGGACCTCGATCCGGCCCACCTGCTTCATCCGCTTCTTGCCGGCCTTCTGGCGCTCGAGCAGCTTGCGCTTGCGCGAGATGTCGCCGCCGTAGCACTTGGCGATCACGTCCTTGCGCATCGGCTTGACGGACTCGCGGGCGATGATCTTCGACCCCACGGCCGCCTGGATCGCCACCTCGAACTGCTGGCGCGGGATCCGCTTCTGGAGGCGCTCGGTGAGCAGGCGCCCCTGCGGGTAGGCCTTGTCGCGGTGGACCACCATCGAGAGCGCGTCGACCGGGTCGCCCGAGAGCAGGATGTCGAGCTTGACGAGGTCGGAGGGCCGGGACCCGATCAGCTCGTAGTCGAGCGATGCGAAGCCACGCGTGCGCGACTTGAGCTGGTCGAAGAAGTCGAGCACGATCTCGGCGAGCGGCAGGTCGTAGCGGATCTGGACCCGCTGCGAGGACAGGAAGCTCATCTCGACGTGGGTGCCGCGACGCTCCTGGCAGAGCTCCATCACCTGGCCCACGTACTCCTTGGGGCACAGCACGGTGGCGCGGATGTAGGGCTCGCGGATCTCCTCGATGCGCGAGCGGTCGGGCATGTCGGTCGGGGAGTGCACGCCGATCTCGGCGCCGTCGGTGAGCGAGACCTCGTACTCGACCGTCGGCGTCGTCGTCAGCAGCGAAAGGTCGTACTCGCGCTCGAGCCGCTCGCGCACGATGTCCATGTGCAGCAGCCCGAGGAAGCCGCAGCGAAAGCCGAAGCCGAGCGCCTGGCTCGTCTCGGGCTCCCACGACAGCGCGGCGTCGTTCAGCGCCAGGCGCTCGAGCGCGTCGCGCAGGTCGCCGAAGTCCTCGGTGTCGACCGGGAAGAGCCCGCAGAAGACCATCGGCTTGACCTCCTGGTAACCGGGCAGCGGCTCGGACGCCGGTCGCTCGGAGCGGGTCAGCGTGTCCCCCACGCGCAAGAGCGACACGTCCTTGATACCGGTGATCACGTACCCGACCTCGCCCGCGCTGAGCGAGGCGACCGGGACAAGGGCCGGCGAGAAGAAGCCGATGTCGTCGATCTCGGCGCGCGTGCCTGTCTGCATCGCCTGGATCGCGTCGCCCTTCCGAAGCTCTCCGTCGACGACGCGCACGTAGGCGATCACGCCGCGGTACTGGTTGAACTCGGAGTCGAAGATGAGCGCCCGCGCCGGCGCGTCGGGATCGCCCTCGGGCGGCGGGATGCGCTCGACGATCGACTCGAGCACGTCGGTCACCCCTTCGCCGGTCTTCGCCGAGACGCGCAGCACACCCTCCGCCGGCTCGCCGAGCAGCTCCGCGATCTCGCCGGCGACCTCCTCCGGCTGCGCGCCCGGCAGGTCGATCTTGTTGAGCGCCGGGATCAGCTCGAGGCCGGCGTCGATCGCCAGATAGGTGTTCGCGACGGTCTGGGCCTGCACCCCCTGGGCGGCGTCGACCAGCAGCAGCGCGCCGTCGCAGGCGGCCAGCGAGCGCGAGACCTCGTAGGTGAAGTCGACGTGTCCGGGGGTGTCGATCAGGTGCAGGCGATACGTCTTGCCGTCGCGCGCCGCGTACTCGACGCGCACGGCCTGTGCCTTGATCGTTATGCCGCGCTCCCGCTCAAGCTCCATCGAGTCGAGCAGCTGCGGACGGTGCTTGCGCGGATCGACGGAGCCGGTCGTCTCGAGGATGCGGTCCGCGAGCGTCGACTTGCCATGGTCGATGTGGGCGATGATCGAGAAGTTGCGGATGTTGTCGGCGGGCGCTGGCACCTAGTAGAGGCTACGCGGCCGCCTAGCGACCTCCCCGTACGCGCGACACCAGGAGCTCGCGGATCTGGCGCGCCTCGGCGACCCTCAGGATCGAGACGGCCAGCGCATAGACGGCGAGCCCGGCTGCGATCGCCCCGCCGACGCTTGCCACCTGCGCAAACAGGGAGCGCCCGAGCGCGGCGTCGAGCGCGCTCCACAGGCCGTAGGAGACCGCGCCGAGCGCCGCCGCCGCGAGCAGCATGCGCGCCGCTGCGGAGATCGTCGCGATCCCCTCGACGCCACCTAGGTCGCGACGCAGCGCGAGCGCCTGAGCGACGGTCATGCCGACTGTGCCCGCCACCGTGCCGATCACGATCCCGGCGACCCCGAACGGGCGGTAGAGGAGCGCCGCGACGACCACGTTCACGAGCAGGTTGAGCCCGGCGAGCACGGTCGTCGCCCACGTGCGCTGGAGTGAGAAGAAGGTCCGCGAGAGCAGCAGGCTCACACCCTGGAAGGGGAGCGAGAACGCCCACCAGAACATCGCGTCCGCCACGAGCGCCGTGTCGCGCGCGCCAAAGGCGCCGTGCTCGTAGACGAGCCGCGTGATCGGCTCGGCGAGCACCGCCATGATCGCCGCCGAGGGGATCAGCAGCATCAATATCTGGCGCACCCCGTTCGCCATCGTGGCACGCAGGTCCGCGAGCGCTCCACGAGCGGCGAACCGCGAGAGCGCGGGGAACAGGATCGTCGCCACCGCCACCGAGAAGAGCCCCTGCGGGAGCATGTAGATCCGGAACGCCTTGTCGATCGCGGCGACCGCGCCCTGCTGCACGAGCGAGCCGAAGAAGGAGTTGATCAGCAGCGAGAAGTTGATCAGCCCGAGCGCGATGGTCACCGGCAGCATCAGCTTGAGCACCTGCTTGACGTGCGGGTTTCGCCACTCGAACGAGAGCGTGAAGCCGCCGCCGCGACCGCGCAGCCATGGCAGCGGCAGCACTAGCTGGACGACCGTGCCCGCCACGACCCCGATCGCGTAGGCGTAGATGCGGTCGGCGGGATCGAGCAGCGGCGCCAGCAGCAGCAGCGAGGCGATGATCACGCCGTTCCAGGCGAGCGGCGCGAGCGCCGGCGCGCCGAAGTGGCCGAACGAGTTGAGCATCCCGACGAAGAGCCCCGACAGCGCCAGCAGCAGCACGATCGGGAACATCAGTCGCGCGAGCCCCACGGCGAGGCCGGAGGACTGCTGCTCGAAGCCCGGCACGACGAGCGCCATCACCGCCGGCGCGAAGACGATGAACAGGAGCGTCAGCGCCCCCAGCGCGACGCACAGGAGCGTGAAGAGCGACGAGGCGACTCGGAAGGCCTCCCGGCGCTCGCCGCGCTCGAGCAGCTCGGTGAAGACGGGCACGAAGGCGCCCTGCAGCGCGGCGTCCGCGAACAGCGCCCGGATCAGGTTCGGCACCTGGAAGGCGGCGGTGAAGGCGTCCATCGACGCGCTGAGCGCGAACACGGCCGCCGCCACCACCTCACGGACGAGGCCCGCGACCCGCGACAGGCCGGTGGCAAACGAGAAGAACGCGGTCGCGCGCGCGAGCCTTCCGCGCCGCTCGGGGGGTTCGGCCCCCGCTATAGTGCGCCCTCGCCGCGCGCCGGGTATCGGGCTCGCGGCGCGTTCACGTTCATGGCCAACATCGCCTCACAAGAAAAGCGCATCCATCGGGCGGAGCGCGAGCGGCTCGAGAACCGCCGCTACACGTCTGCGATCAAGACGTACTTCCGCCGGCTCGAGGCCGCGGTCGAGGCGAGCGACGCCGAGACGGTCGCGAGTGAGCACCGCGCGCTCGTCTCGCGCATCGACCACGCCGTCAAGCGCGGCGCGCTGCATCGCAACACCGGCGCGCGCAAGAAGTCCCGCGCCGCCCGCCTGCGCGCACGCGTCTAGCCGCGCAGCCGTGCGGGTTCTCGTAACGGGAGCACGCGGCAAGGTCGGCAGCGCGACCGTCCGCGCGCTCGCCAAGGCGGGACACGAGGTCGTCGCGAGCGACGTCATGCGCGGCGAGTTCGAGGCACCCGACCCGGACAGCCCCGAGTCGTGGTACACGCAGGCTGACCTGCGCGACGCCGGCGAGGCCTTTGCCACCGTGCGCGGCGCCGAGGCCGTCGTGCACGCCGCGGCCATCCCCGAGCCGACGAAGAACCCGGCGCACGTGGTCTTCCAGAACAACCTGATGTCGACCTTCAACGCGCTCGAAGCGGCGATCCGCTTCGGCGTGCCGCGCTTCGTGAACCTCTCGAGCGAGACCGTGCCGGGCTTCTTCTTCCCGGAGCGCCCCGCGATGCCCGACTACGTGCCGGTCGACGAGCAGCACCCGATCCGCCCCCAGGACCCATACGCCACCGCCAAGTCCTTCGGCGAGCAGCTGATGGACGCCGCCGTCCGCCGCTCGGACATCCGCTGCATCTCGATCCGACCCTCCTGGGTCCAGTGGGAGGGCAACTATGAGCGAAACCTCGGGCCACTGGTGCGCGACCCGAGCCGGCTCACTCCGGGCTTCTGGGCCTATATCGACGTCTACGACCTCGCCGACGCAATCCGGCTCGCCGCCGAGTCGGACCTCCCCGGCCACGAGGTCTTCTACATCGCCTCTCCCGACAACGCCGGCGGGCGCCCGTTCGCGGCGGCGGTCAGGCAGCACTACGGCGACCGGGTCGAGCTGCGCGAGACCGATCGTGAGGATGCCGGCGGCATCTCGATCGCCAAGGCGCGCCGGCTGCTCGGCTACTCCCCCACGCGCTCGTGGCGCGACTACCTCGACGAGGCGGGACGTCTGCGGCCCGAGGTGCGCGAGCGGCTGGAGGCGGGCGTGGTCGGCTGAGGCATGCTCGCGCCCGCGGCTCAGGCCGCGGCGCGGGCAAGGGTGAGCGAGAACGCCGTCGCCTCGTCGAGCCCGCCGCCACCACCGCGGAGCTCGAGCTCGAGGTCCGCGAACAGCCACAAGGCGCGCTCGAGCGCCTCGCGGTCCGCCTTCTCCGCCTGGGCGACGGTGCGCTTGGCAGCCCACGGTGGCATCTTCAGCTCCGCGCGGATCGTCTGGGCGGGGACGCCGGCGTCGAGCAGCTCGACGGCGCGGTGCACCTCGCGCAGTCGCTTGACGAGCGGAAACATGAGCCCGGCCGGGCGCTCGTCGCGGGAGGTGAGGTCCTCGGCGACGGCCAGGGCGGCGGCCGCGTCACCTGCCACGAGCGCGTCGGCGAGGTCGTAGACCTGGGCCGGCTGCGCTCCGCTTGCGAGGCGCTCGACCTGCGCGGCGCTCAACTGCGCACGGGGGTGAGCAAGCAGCGCCAGGCGCTCGACCTCGCGCGCGAGGCGCTGCTGACGCGGGCCGACCGCGGACACGAGCGCCTTGGCGGCGTCGCCGTCGAGCTCGAGGCCCTCCTCTCGGGCGCGCTCGACGACCCACTTGGGGAGCTGCCAGGGCTTCGGCGCGGCGAACTCACGTACCTCGCCGGCCTTCTCGACCGCCTTCTGGAGCCGCACCGGGGCCTTGCCGCGCGCGATCAGCACGAGGATCGTCGCGGGCGGCATGCTCGCAACCTCGGCCTCGATCGGGTCGAGGTCGCCCGCCTTCCAGGCCTCCAGGCCGTCGACCAGCAGATATCGATCGCCGCTCGCGAAGGTCAGCGCCGCCACCGCCGCTGCGACCTCATCCGGTGGCGCCGAGTGGGCGTCGAAGACCTCCAGAGCGCCGGCGCCGCCCTCGGCCTCGGCGCGCGCGCGGATGCGCGCCCGCCAGGCGTCGATCTTCGCGTCGTCGTCCCCGAACAGCAGGTACACGGGCTTGAGCGACGGCATCGGGCGAGTCTAGGAGCGGGCCTCGACGGCCGCTCGCTCCGTGTCGATTGTCATCCCGTTCCCCGAGACGGTTACCCGCACAGTGCCGTCGAGATCGGTTCGGTAGACGGCAGGCACAGCGGCGCGCAGCGCCGCAAGCGTCGCCGGATGGGGATGGCCGTAGCCGTTGCCCTCCCCCACCTCGATCGCCGCCAAGCGCGGGCGCAGGCGCCGCAGCAGCGCGGGCAGGCCCGGGTCGCCGCTGCCGTGGTGTGAGACCTTCATGGCGTCGACCGCGGGCAGGCGCAGCGAGCCGAGAGCGTCGCTCTCGGCGTCGCCCGACAGGAACAGGCTGAAGCCACCCGATTCGACGACGGCCGCCACCGCGCGCGGATTTGGATCCTCGGGCGCCGGCCCTGGCGGGCGCGGAGGGGGCGACAGGATGCGGATCGCGAGCCCGCCCGCGCTCAAGGTCTGCCCGCCGCGGGCCGCAACGCGGCGCACACGGTGGCGATCGGCCGCCGCGAGCAGCGAGCGAAACGTCGGGTCGGGGTTGCCGTCGCCACCGTCGATCAGCAGGTCGACCGGGACGCGCTCGAGCACGTCGACGAGGCCACCGTGATGGTCAGCCGAGGCGTGCGTCGCCACTACGGCCGAGAGGCGTCTGACGCCCGCCCGGCGCAGCAGCCCGGTCACGCGCGCCTCGCGTGGCCCGCCGTCGAAGAGCACGGCGGCGCCGTCGGGGTGCTGCACGAGCGTGGCGTCGCCCTGGCCGACGTCGAGGAACGAGACGGTCAGGCGCTCCGGAGGAGCGGGCGCCGCGAGCGCCCAGGGGGCGATCGTCGCCGCTAGCGCGGCGACGGCAAGCGCGCTGAGAAGCCGCAGGCGCCGCGGCTGGCGCCTGAAG
>JACCXP010000103.1 GCA_013696905.1 Thermoleophilaceae bacterium | reverse complement strand
GACATGGTTGAGGCGCATGCAGCCATCATCGCAATCGAGGGTCGAGTGGGTCCGCCCACCCGCTCGTAGAATTGCCCGTTATGGACGAGATCGCCTTCGACGACCGTGGGCTCGTGCCGTGCATCGTGCAGGACTGGCGCACGGGCGAGGTGCTCACGCTCGCCTACATGAACGATGAAGCGCTCGAGCGCACACGCGCGAGCGGTGAGACGTGGTTCTACTCGCGCTCGCGCCAGGCGCTCTGGCACAAGGGGGAGACGTCGGGCAACGTGCAACATGTGCGCTCCTTGCGCTACGACTGCGACTCCGACTCGCTGCTCGCCCTCGTCGAGCCTGCGGGCCCTGCTTGCCACACCGGCGAGCGCACGTGCTTTCACCGCGGCGACCTCGCCCCGGCGCCGCACGAGGCGCTGCCGGCGCTCGAGCGCACGATCGCCGAGCGGCGCGTGGCCGTGCCGGCCGGCTCCTATACCGCCGAGCTGCTGGCGGATTCGCCCCGCATCGCGGACAAGCTGCGCGAGGAGGCCGAGGAGGTGACCCGCGCGGCGGCCTCGGAGTCCGATGCGCGCGTCGGTGAGGAGGCGGCCGACGTGCTCTACCACCTGGCCGTGCTGCTCGCCTCGCGCGGGCTCACCTATCCCGACGCCTTCGAGGAGCTCAATGGGCGTCGCCGCTGACGCGGCGCAGCTCGACGTCGGGCCCAGTCTCGGCGAGGTCCGCGAGCTCGCCCGCTCACACACGCTCGTGCCGCTGCGCCACACCTTCATCGACGACTGCGAGACGCCGGTCTCGGCCTATCTGAAGCTGCGCGGCGAGGGCCCCTCGTTCCTGCTCGAGTCGGCGGAGCAGGGCCAGCGCTTCGGGCGCTGGTCGTTCATCGGCGTCGCGCCGCGCACAGTGATCCGGCTCGACGGCGGCGAGCTCACGGTCGGCGGGGAGCCGCGCGCCTTCGGCGATCCATACGCCGCGGTCGCCGAAGAGCTCTCGCGCTATCGCGTCGCGCCGCTCGAGGGACTGCCGCCCTTCTCGGGCGGTGCGGTGGGGCTGTTCGGCTACGACCTCGTCCGCCACGCCGAGCCGACGGTCGGCGCGCCCAACCCCGACGAGCTCGGTGCGCCGGACCTCGCGCTGATGGTCTCCGATGTGCTGCTCGCCTTCGATCACTTCACCCACGAGCTGACGGTGCTCGCGAACGTCTTCGTCGACGAGCACGTCGAGCGCGGCTACGAGGAGGCGTTAGCTGCGATCACGGACGTCCGCGAGCGTCTCGCCGCTCCGGTGCCCCGCGCGCGCCCGTCGCGCTCCGGCGTGCCGGCTTTCACCTCGAACATCGGCCCCGAGGGGTTCACGGACGCGGTCGAGCGCGCGAAGGAGTACATCCGCGCGGGCGATATCTACCAGGCCGTGCCGAGCCAGCGCTGGTCGGCCGAGTCGCCGGTCGAGGCGTTCTCGATCTACCGCGGCCTGCGCACCGTCAACCCGAGTCCCTACATGTACTTCCTCGACTTCGAGGACTTCGAGATCGCCGGGGCATCGCCGGAGTCGCTCGTCAAGGTGACCGCGGGCCGCGCCGAGCAGCGGCCGGTGGCGGGCACTCGCCCGCGCGCGGCGACGGCGGAGGGGGACATCGAGCACGCCCGCGAGTTGCTCGCGGACCCCAAGGAGCGCGCCGAGCACGTGATGCTCGTGGACCTCGCCCGCAACGACCTCGGGCGCGTATGCGAGTACGGCAGCGTCGTCGTAGACGAGCTGATGGTGGTCGAGACCTACTCGCACGTGATGCACATCGTCTCCTCGGTCTCGGGGACGCTCGGCGACGGCGTGACCGCGATGGACGCGCTGCGCGCCTCGCTGCCGGCCGGCACGCTGTCTGGCGCGCCGAAGATCCGCGCGATGCAGATCCTCGACGAGCTCGAGCCGGTCAAGCGCGGGCCCTACGGCGGGGCGGTCGGCTACCTCTCCTACACGGGTGACCTCGACACCTGCATCTACATCCGCTCCGCCCTGGTGAAGGACGGGCGGGTGCACATCCAGGCTGGCGGTGGCATAGTCGCGGACTCGGGCGCGGCTTACGAGGTGCGCGAGACCGAGGCGAAGGCCGGGGCCGTGATGGACGCGATTCGGCTTGCCTGCGACCAGGGGGATTGGGCATGACGAGCGTGCTCGTGGTCGACAACTACGACTCGTTCACCTACAACCTCGTGCAGTACCTGGGCGAGCTCGGGGCCGACGTGGAGGTGGTGCGCAACGACCTCCCGGAGCTGCTGGAGCGCAGCCCCGACCGCGTGATCGTCTCGCCCGGCCCGTGCACGCCGGAGGAGGCCGGCCTCTCGAAGGACGCGATCCGTCGCTATGCCGAGGATGGCGTGCCTGTACTCGGCGTGTGCCTCGGGCACCAGGCACTCGCCGCCGTGTACGGGGGCCGGGTGGTGCGCGGAGAGCCGGTGCACGGCAAGACCGCCGAGGCGGAGCACGACGGCAGGACGATCTTCAACGGTCTCGAATCACCGCTCGTGGTCGGCCGCTACCACTCGCTCGTCGTGGACCCGGAGCTCCCCGACGAACTCGAGGTGTCCGCGCGCGCAGGCGACGTGATCATGGGCCTGCGCCACCGCGAGCTGCCGGTCGAGGGCGTGCAGTTTCATCCCGAGTCGGTGCTGACGGAGGCGGGCAAGGCGCTGCTGGCGAACTTCCTGCGCAGCTAGCCGCTAGCGCTGGCGGTAGCGAGCGGGCCTCATACC
>JACCXP010000093.1 GCA_013696905.1 Thermoleophilaceae bacterium | reverse complement strand
CCCGTCGGGCGCGCGCGCGGGTGGCCGTGCCGCCGCGGCGCCGGATCGCTTCAGCTCGCCGCTTCCTCGCCGCACGCGCCGGTCAGACCGCCTTTGCGGTCGTCGACAGCAGGGGTCGCCTGACCGGGCTTCGCTCCGACGAGCAGTTCAGCTCGGCGAGCGTTGTCAAGGCGATGCTGCTCGTCGCCCGCCTCGATGCCCTCGATCGCGCGGGCACGGCGCCGGGCGCAGGAGAGCGCGCTCTGCTCGGTGCGATGGTGCGCCGTTCGGACAATCGCGCCGCCGACGCGATCTACGCGCGCGTGGGCGACGCCGGGCTGATGCGGCTGGCGCGGCGAGCCCGGATGAGGCGCTTCGGGGCCGTCGGCTACTGGGCCAATGCGCGTATCACGCCCGCCGACCAAGCACGCTTCTTCCTGCGCCTCGATCCGCTGCTGCCACGCCGCCAGCGCGCCTACGGGCGGGGGCTGCTGAGCGGGGTCGTCGCGGAGCAGAGCTGGGGCATACCACGGGCTGGTCGGCCGCGCTGGCGTGTCTTCTTCAAGGGCGGCTGGCGTCCTGAGGCGGGCGGCTTCCTCGTGCACCAGGCCGCGCGACTCGAGCGCGGAGAGCGAGTGGTGGCCGTCGCCGTCATGACGCGTGCCAATCCGTCGCACTACTACGGCACCGAGACGGTCCGCGGCGTGGCTCTCCGCCTGCTGCGCGGCTGACCGGAGCGCGATGGCCCGGCTGATCGCCTTGCTTCGCGGCATCAACGTCGGCGGTCACAAGAAGGTCGAGATGGCGCGCCTGCGCGAGCTGATGGGGACGCTCGGGTACCGCGACGTGCGCACATACGTGCAGAGCGGCAACGTCGTCTTCACCGGGCCGGAGGTACCACCGATTGAGGTGGCGCAGCGGCTCGAGGAGCGGATCGCCGCGACGTTCGGATTCGACGTGTCGGTCATGGTGCGCTCGCGCGAGGAGCTGGCGGACGTGATCGCGGCGAACCCCCTGCGAGACGTGGCGACGGACCCGTCGCGACATCTCGTCGTATTTCGCGACGACGAGGTCGACCTTACGGGCGCGGCCACCGTTGATCCTGCGGACTTCGCGCCCGAGGCGTTCCACGTCCGTGGCCGCGAGATCTATCTGTGGGCCCCCGACGGGGTGCGCGACTCCCCCGTCGTCAAGGCCTTGTCCGAGAAGCGCCTCGGTGGCACCGCGACCGCGCGCAACTGGAGGACGCTCGAGAAGCTGCTGGTGCTCGCGTACGAGGCCGGTTAGGAAACGCTCGCGCCGCACCCCCCGCAGCGGCCGGCGCACTCGGCCATCTCCATCCGGGCACCGCAGACCGGGCAGTCCGCCGCTCCGGTGGCGAGCAGGCCCTCCCACACGCTCTGCACCATGTGCCCGAGCGTAAGCCTGCCGCCGTCGGCGGGCGGACAGCGAGCCCCGTCGGGACGTTTCGAGTCAGCCGGCGCGCGGTTCCGCAGAGCCGGGTCATCGAACAGGCTGGCCGCCGGCCGGCGGGACGTAAGCGTGCTCACGAGACTCTCCGACAGACACCCACCACCCGCCCGAGGATGCGCACATCGCGGGTCCTGATCGGCTCCATCGCATCGTTCTCGGGCTGAAGCCGCACGTGATCGACCTCCCTGAAGAAGCGCTTGACGGTCGCCTCGTCATCGACGAGGGCGACCACGATCTCGCCATCCTGCGCGCTGTCCTGCGGATGAACCACGACGTGGTCCCCGTCGAGGATGCCGGCGTCCTTCATCGACTGCCCCGCCACCCGCAACACGTAGTCGCCCTCGCTGCCGCCCGCCATCGACAGCACCTCGACGTAGTCCTCGATGTTCTGCTCGGCGAGGACGGGCGTACCCGCGGCCACACGGCCCACAAGCGGCAGCCCGCGCGTGACGGCCGGTGCCCGGCCACCGTCGAGCACCTCCATCGCCCGCGGCTTGCTCGGGTCACGCCGCAGCACGCCGAACTTCTCCAGGTTCGCGAGATGCGCGTGCACCGTGGACGAGGAGGTCAGCCCCACGCCGCGCCCGATGTCGCGCACGGTCGGCGGGTAGCCCTGCTCGGCCGAGTGGCGCTTGATGAAGGCGAGGATCTCGCCCTGCCTGTGGGTCAGCTTGCCGTCGCTCACCTCTGAGACCTCTCTCTGCCGGGACCGAACATGCGTTCGTGAAGTTAGCGAAGCTCGCGGACGGACTCAAGGCAGGGCATGACCCTCTCCTATAATCCGCGGCCGCTACGCGCCTGTGGCGGAATTGGTAGACGCGCAAGGTTGAGGGCCTTGTGGACCGTATGGTCCGTGGGAGTTCGAGTCTCCCTGGGCGCATAGAAAAGCCCCGCTCAGAGCGGGCTCTTGTGCTTCTCGCCACCCTTTCCGGCTAACGCC
>JACCXP010000065.1 GCA_013696905.1 Thermoleophilaceae bacterium | reverse complement strand
GAGCAGAGCCCCGCGCAGCGAGCCGAGCTCCGCCGCGGCCACCTCGGAGGCGCGCGCCTCGACCACGACGTTCGGACGCGCCGACGGGGCGGCCGCGTCGCCCTCGCCGAGCGCCTCCTCGAGCCGGCGCAGCGGGTCGCGCAGCTCGAACTCGCGGAAGACCTCGCGCAGCCGCGAGCGGTCGGGGTCGCGCGCGAGGCACGCCTCGAGGTCGATCTCGAGCGGCACGTCGCGGACGGCGGTCGCGAGTCGCTTCGACACACGCGCGTCGTCGGCGTGCTCGGTCAGGTTCTGCTTGCGCTTCGCGCCCGAGATCTCGTCGACGCTCGCGAGCACCGTCTCGAGGTCGCCGAAGCGCTGCAGCAGCTGGGCGGCCGTCTTGTCGCCGATCCCGGGGACCCCCGGGATGTTGTCGGACGTGTCGCCCTTGAGCCCGATGAAGTCCGGGATCAGCTCGGGCGCGATGCCGTAGCGGTCGAGCACCGCCTCGCGGTCGTACACGCGCGTGTCGGTAATGCCACGGCTCGTGGCCATGATGCGCACGCCGGGCTCGACGAGCTGGAACGCGTCTCGGTCGCCGGTCACGACCATCGTCTCGATCCCCTTCTCGCGCGCCTGGCCGGTTAGCGTGGCGATGACGTCGTCGGCCTCGTAGCCCGCGACCTTGACGTTCGTGTAGCCGAACGCCTCCACCAGCGGGTGCAGGTGGGGCCATTGCTCGGAGAGCAGGTCGGGCCGCGACGGGCGCTGCGCCTTGTAGTCCTCTGACACCTGCTCGCGACCCGACATGCCGGCGTCCCAGACGACGAGCGTCGCGCGCGGCCCGTGCTCGGTCAGGATCTTGACGAGCATCGAGGCGAAGCCGAAGATCGCGTTGGTCGGGAAGCCGCGCGAGGTGGCGATCGTCTCGGGCAGCGCGAAGAAGGCGCGGTAGGCGAGCGAGTTCCCGTCGATCAGGAACAGCTCGCGACGGGGCTCGGCGGACACGGGGGCATCTTATGGCGGCTCAGTGGCGGCCCCGAGCCCGCTGTAGGATGGCCGCGCCCTGGAGTCGAGGAAGGAGCCCATGCCGAGCATCCCAAGCGCCCAGTACTCGCTCACAGTGCAGGTCGAGCTCGACCGCAAGCCGGGCATGCTCGGCCGTCTCACTTCCGCGATCGGCGAGGCCGGCGGAGACATCGGCGCGCTCGACATCGTCAAGCCAGGCGCCAGGGTGGTACGCGAGATCACGATCGACACAGCCGGCCTGGATCACGCCAAGCAGCTGCTCGAGGCGATCGAGGGCGTCGAGGGCGCGGAGCTCCTGTCCTCGAGCGACCGCACCTTCGAGCTTCACCGCGGCGGCAAGATCTTCACCGGGGTGACGGCGCCCGTGACGAGCCACGAGCAGCTCTCGATGGCCTACACCCCGGGCGTCGCACGCGTCTGCAAGGCGATCGCCGAGGATCCCGAGCAGGCATTCGAGTTCACGATCAAGCGCAACACCGTCGCGATCGTCTCCGACGGCACCGCCGTGCTCGGCCTCGGCGACATCGGGCCCGAGGCGGCGATGCCCGTGATGGAGGGCAAGGCGATGCTGTTCAAGGAGTTCGCGAACGTCGACGCGTTCCCGATCTGCCTGAGCACGACCGACACCGACGAGATCGTCGCCGCGGTCAAGGCGATCGCGCCCACCTTCGGCGGGATCAACCTCGAGGACATCTCCTCGCCGCGCTGCTTCGAGATCGAGCGCCGCCTGATCGAGGAGCTCGACATCCCCGTCTTCCACGACGACCAGCACGGCACGGCGATCGTCGTGCTGGCCGCGCTGATCAACGCCTGTCGCCTCACCGGCAGGCGGCTCGATGACCTCAGTGTCGTGATGGCCGGCGCGGGCGCCGCGGGCGTCGCCGTCGTCAAGATCCTGCTGGCCTCCGGGGTCTCGTCGATCGTCGCCTGCGATCGCCGCGGCGCGATCCACTCCCGGCGCGAGGACTACGAGGACCTCAACGAGGTCAAGCGCTGGCTGGCCGACAAGACGAACACGGACGCCCGCGACGGCTCACCCGCCGACATGCTCGACGGAGCCGACCTGTTCGTCGGCCTGTCGGGGCCCGGCATCATCAAGCCCGAGGACCTCGCCCGCATGAACCCCGACCCGTTCGTCTTCGCGATGGCCAACCCCGATCCCGAGGTCAGGCCCGAGGAGGCCGCGCCGTACGTGGCGGTGATGGCGACCGGGAGGTCCGACTACCCGAATCAGATCAACAATGTGCTCGCCTTCCCCGGCATCTTCCGCGGCGCCCTCGACGCGCGCGCGCACGACATCACCGACGAGATGAAGATCGCGGCGGCACGCGGAATCGCCGCCGTCGTCCGCGACGAGGAGCTGTCGGCCGAGTACATCATCCCGAGCGTCTTCAACCGGCTGGTGAGCGAACTGGTGGCCGCGGCCGTAGCCCAGGAAGCCGAGCGGGAGGGCGTGGCGCGTGAGGAACCAGAGCCCGCCCCCGTCATGTAGCTCGCCGAGGAGGAGGCCGCATTGAAGATCGCCGTCACGGGCGCCACCGGGACGATCGGGCGCCCGCTGGTTCAGGCCCTGCTCGAGCGCGGCGACGAGGTGACGGTGCTCTCGCGCGACCCCGACGCGGCGCGCCGCTCGCTCGGCGCGGTGGAGGCGATCGGCTGGCTCGATCCGACCAATGAACCCGCGCCCAGTCGCGCGGTCGCCGGACGCGACGCCGTAATCCACCTGATGGGCGCGCCGGTCGCGCAGCGCTGGAGCGCCGGCGCCAAACGCGACATCCGCGACTCGCGCGTGCTCGGCACGCGCAGCCTCGTTCAAGGGCTGCGGGCGGCCGAGCCGCGCCCCCAGACGCTGATCTCGCAGTCGGCCACCGGGTGGTACGGCTCCCGCGGCGACGAGCGCCTCGACGAGTCGGAGCCCGCGGCGTCCGACTTCCTGGCGCGGGTTTGCGCCGACTGGGAGGCCGAGGCACGTGGGGCCGAGGAGCTCGACGTGCGCGTCGTGACCTGCCGCACGGGGGTCGTCCTCGCGGCGGGCGGCGGCGCGCTCGAGCAGATGCTGCCGCCGTTCAAGCTCGGCGTCGGCGGACCGATCGCCGGCGGCGGCCAATACCTGCCCTGGATCGACCTCGACGACGAGGTAGGGGCGCTGCTCTTCTGCCTCGACCACGAGGGGGCGAGCGGGCCGGTCAACCTGACCGCGCCCGAGCCGGTCACGAACAAGGAGTTCTCGCGCGCGCTCGGGCGCGTCCTGCATCGACCGGCCGTGGTGCCCGTGCCGGGCGCCGCGCTGCGCCTGCTGTTCGGCGAGATGGCCTCGATCGTCACCGTCAGCCAGCGCGCCGTGCCGCGGCGGCTCGAGCAGCTCGGCTACCGGTTCAGGCAGCCGAGCCTGGAGCAGTCGCTGCGCGCGGCCACGGGACGCCGACCGTAGACCGCGGCTACCGCGCGCGTTTGCGGGCCGTGACGAGCAGGTACTCCCACTCGAAGACCGCCCCCGCCCCCTGCCCACCGCGGTGCAAGCGGCGCGCCGAGCACGCTCATGGTGGGGGCGCGCGCCTTAGTGTTGCGCCCGATGGATCGGCCCTCGATCAGCTTCGCCGCCAACGGCCGCCGCTATCGCCGCCCCACTCGGCCGACGCTCGCGATCTGTGCAGACGGCACCGATCCCGCCTATCTCGACGACGCGCTCGCGCATGGGTCGATGCCGCGCCTGGCCGAGGCGCTCGACGCCGGCGGCACGCTCACGCTCGGCAAGGCGCAGGTGCCGACCTTCACCAACCCGAACAACTGCTGCATCGTCACGGGCGTGAGCGCTGCGACGCACGGCATCGCGGGCAACCACTACCGCAGCGCGGATGGGCATGAGGTCCAGCTCACCGACCCGAGCGCGCTGCGGGCGCCGACCATCTACGCCGAGGCCGAGCGCGCGGGGATACCGACGCTGTGCGTGACGGCCAAGGACAAGCTGCGGCGGCTGCTCGCGAGCGGCGGCGTCCCGGCCGTCTCCGCCGAGAACGCACACGAGCAGACGCTGCCGGAGCTAGGCGGGCTGAGCGTCGCCGAGCACTACGGGCGACCCAACCCCGGCATCTACGACCCCGAGCTCTCGAGCTACGCGATCGACCTCGCCCTCCACCTGGCCTCGGAGCTCGGCGCGATGCTCGTCTATGTCTCGCTGACCGACTACGTCCAGCACGCCGCCGGCCCCGGCGAGCCGCTCGCGCGCGCGTTCTACGAAGGCTTCGACGAGCGGCTCGGGCGGGCGCTCGACGGCGGCTGGGTCGTCGGCTTCGCTGCCGACCACGGCATGAACGCAAAGAGCCGCCCTGACGGCTCGCCCGAGGTGCGCTATCTCGAGCCCGTCCTCGCCGCCGCGGGCGTCGCGCCCTTCCACGTGATCCTGCCGATCACCGATCCCTACGTCGCGCACCACGGCGCGCTCGGCTCACTCGCCTGGGTCCACGTCGATGCGAGCGCGATCGACATCGCTACCGAGGCGCTCGCGGCCCTCCCGGGCGTCGAGGCGGTGCTCGGGCGCGAGTCCGCAGCCGAGGCCTTCGAGCTGCCGCCCGACCGGATCGGGGACCTCGTGCTGCTGGCCGACCGCTCGACGGTGCTCGGCACCGCCGCCGACAAGCACGACCTCTCGGGCCTGCACGGGCGCCTGCGCTCGCACGGCGGACTGCACGAGCAGGCGGTCCCGATCGCCGTCCTCAACCCGCTGCGCCCCGGCGCGATCGAGGATCGCGAGCTGCGCAACCGCGACCTCCACGACCTGCTCCTCAACGACGTGCTGTGACCCGGGCGGGCTGACCCCTTCAAGTGTTCGCGCGAAGGTCCAAGCCTCGACGCCGCGCCCGGCTTGGTGCGTGGTCCGCGCTCGGCGCGTGGCTTCGGATCTGGACGCCGCCGAAGGACGTCGAGGTGCCGCCCCTCCCCGTCCGATTGCTCGTGGTCTCGGGGCTGGCGATCGGCCTCGTGCTGGGTGGCGGGGCGCTCGTCGCATACCAGCGGATCAGCGCGACCAAGCAGGCCGCCGAGGCCGAGGAGCGCCGCACCACCGCCGCGAGCAGGGCGTCAGAGCGCCGCCGCCTCACCCTCGAGCAGCGCCCCCG
The DNA here is from genome assembly GCA_013696905.1 of Thermoleophilaceae bacterium. GTDB lineage: Bacteria > Actinomycetota > Thermoleophilia > Solirubrobacterales > Thermoleophilaceae > JACCXP01. The sequence goes on along the minus strand of JACCXP010000065.1, from coordinate 52 downwards.
CAGCGGCCGCGCCCCGAGCGCGGCGCCGTCCACCTCGCGCGCGGGCGAGCAA
>JACCXP010000061.1 GCA_013696905.1 Thermoleophilaceae bacterium | reverse complement strand
TCGGCTCGCGCTCCTTCCAGGCGGTGAGCACGGGCGCGGCGATGAAGATCGACGAGTAGGTGCCCGAGGCGATGCCCACGAGCAGCGCGAAGCCGAAGTCGCGCAGCGTCTCGCCGCCGAACACCATTAGGGCGACTACTGGGAACAGCGTCGAGAAGCTCGTCGCCAGCGAGCGAGTAAGCACCTCGGACATGGAGCGGTTGACGATCTGGGAGAAGGTCGCGCGCGGCATGCGCGGCACGTTCTCGCGGATGCGGTCGAAGACGATGATCGTGTCGTAGAGCGAGAAGCCGAGGATCGTCAGCAGCGCGGCGACCGTCGAGGTCGTGACCTCGCGCCCGAAGAGCGCGTAGACGCCCGCCGTTATCAGCAGGTCGTGCGCGAGTGCGATCAGCACCGGCACGGCGAACTTGAACTGGAACCGGAAGCCGATGTAGATCGAGATCAGGAACAGCGAGGCGACGATCGCGATCGCGGCCGTGTAGGCGATCTGGGCGCCGAACGTGGGGCCGATCGTGTTGTTCGTGAACTCGGCCTCGTCGATCCCGAAGCGCTCGTCGAGCGCGGACTTGACGCGCTCCACCTCGTCGGGCTGGACCGAGGCCGAGATCTGGACCACGTTCGCGCCGAGCTCGGGCTCGTCGACCTGCTGGATCTTGGCGTCACCGAGCCCCAGCGGCGCCAGCGTGTCTCTGACCTGCGCGACCGTGGCGGGCTGCTCGAGCGGGGTCTTGATGCGGGTGCCGGACTCGAAGTCGATCCCGAAGTTGACGCCGAGCGCGGCGATCGCGATCGCCCCGGCGGCGAGGATCGCCCCGGAGAAGGAGAAGAACCACTTCGAGGCGCCCATGAAGTCGAAGTTCCAGCGCAGCCGCTCGGTGCCGGCGCCGAGCGCGAGGCGCGAGCGCAGGAGCCGCGTGCGACTCATCGCCCCGAGGATCGCCGAGGTCGCGAGCACCGCGGTGAAGAGCGACACGAGCGTGCCGATCCCGAGCGTGAAGGCGAAGCCCTTGACCCCGGCGGTCGCGACCAGGAACAGGATGAAGGCGACCCCGAACGTGACGACGTTCGCGTCGAGGATGGTGCGCAACGCCTTGCCGTACCCCGCCGCGATCGCGGCCGGGATCGAGCGGCCCGTGCGCGCCTCCTCCTTGATCCGTTCGAAGACGACGATGTTGGCGTCGGCCGCCACCCCCAGAGTCAGGATCATGCCCGCGATGCCCGGGAGCGTGAGCGTGATCGGGATCAGCTCGACGATCGCGTACAGCAGGACCGCGTAGACCATCAGCGTGACCGACGCGACGACGCCGAGCACGCGATAGAACCCGATCAGGAACAGCAGCGTCAGCGCGAGCCCCGCGCCGGCGGCGATCAGGCCCTGGCGCAGCGCCTGCGCGCCGAGCGTGGCCGAGACCTTGGTCTGCGAGACGAGCTTGAGCTCGATCGGCAGCGCCCCGATGCGCAGGTTGTCGGCGAGCGCCTGGGTGTCCTCGATGTTCCCGATCCCATCGATCTGAGCTCCGTTCGAGCCTTCGATGCCCTCGGGATACTCACGGAAGTTGACCGACGCGAGCGAGACGATCTGGTTGTCGAGCGTGATCGCGAAGCGCTGTGAGGCGTCCTGCGCGCTTGCGCCCGGGGGCAGGATCTGCTCCGATCCGCGCTGGGCGATCCGGCGCGTGACCCCTTCGAAGGCGCGCTCGCCCTCGTCGGTGAACGAGAACGAGACGACCGGCTGGCTGTCCTGCGGGTCGAAGGTCTGCTTCGGGTCGGTGATGTCGTTGCCCGAGAGCGAGGTGTCGTCCTCGAGCAGCCAGTGGCGATCGAAGGGGGCGTTCGCGGGCAGCCCGCGCGGGCGCTCGTCCTGCACGACGACGATCCCTCGCGGCACCTTGAGCACGCGCGCACCGGCAGGCGGCGCGGCCTGCCCGAGCGCGCTCAACTCGGCGGCGCACTCGCCCTTCGCGGCCGGCGACCGGGCGCCGCCGGGCGCGGCGGCCTGTCCGGCGCTCTCGTAGTCGGCGGCGAGCTCCTCGCAGCTCGAGTCGGGCCCCGACAGCAGCTTGCGATCGCGTCCGAAGAGGTAGTAGCGGTCGTCTTGGGTCGAGTCGTTCTGGCGGTCGTAGCGCTCGTAGTCGGCTCGCCCCGCGCGCACGCCGGGGGGCACGTCCTCACGCTCGGCCTGGGGCTTTGCCGCGGCCGCCTTCGTGACCGCCTCGAAGAGGGTCGGGTAGGGGCGGTCGAGCCGCCCCCCGGCTACCTCGACGTTCGGCTCCCAGTCGTAGAACTGAAGCTGGGCAGTCGTGCCGACCTGCTCGACGGCGCGGTCTGCGTCCTCGACGTCGGGCAGCGCGATCGAGATCTGGTTCGCCCCGGCCGGCTGGATCTCTGGCTCTGAGACGCCGAGGTTGTCGGTGCGCTTGCGAATCGTCGAGATCGCGTCCTCGATCGCCTGGGGCGTCACCTGCGGCACGCGCGGCGTCGGGCGACCCTCGTAGACGAGCTCCACCCCGCCGCGCAGGTCGAGCCCGAGCCGCGTCGGCTGCCGGGCGATCGCCGCGAGCGATGCCCCGAGCAGCCCCAGCAAGAGCAGGATGATCAGGAAGTTTCGGCGGCGGCTCGTCATTTGCGCTCGACGGCGTGACTGGTGCCTACTTGGGCGTGAGCACCAGCAAGAGTCCGCCGTCGTCGTCGTAGGCGGGGAAGATGTCGGCCTTCGCAGGCTCCGGACGATCGCCCTCGGCGTGGACGGTGACCTTCTTGTCGAGCACCCTCACGCCCCACTCGAGCGCGGTCCCGATGTGGTCGTCGTCGTTCGAGAAGTGGAGTCCGAGCACGTCGCGCACCGGCCGGCCGATCACGTCGGTGTCGCCGAGGCCCGTGAGCTCGCGCGTGCCTCGCCCGCACCCCGTCACCCGCGCGTCAGAGTCGCAGACGAAGAAGGCGGCGTTCGGGGCGGGGTAGTAGTCGTCGAGCAGCTCGAACACGAAACCGAAGCCACAACGCGAGCAGCCCTTGGGCCGCCCGCCGAAGCCGGCGGTGCGCTCGCTCGAGATCGTTCGGTTCCCACAATTGGGACAGATGAAGTTGGCCATAGCTCGAATACAGGGTAGGCGCTTGCCTCAATGCCAGATTAACTTCGGCACGAGAACACCTTTAGAAGAGGCTCGGCAGCTCGCGCTCACGTGGCGGCACGCCAAGATGCTCGAAGGCGGCGCGCGTCGCCTCGCGCCCCCGGGGGGTGCGCTTGAGAAAGCCGCGTTGCAGCAGGTAGGGCTCGTAGACGTCCTCGATCGTGTCCGCCTCCTCGCCGACCGCCACCGACAGCGTGCTCAGCCCGACGGGCCCGCCGTCGAAGAGGACACAGATCGTGTGCAGGATCTCGCGGTCGAGGCGGTCGAGGCCCTCGGCGTCGATCTCGAGCAGCTCGAGCGCCTCGCGCGCGACGCCCGCGTCGATCCGCCCAGCGCCGCGGACCTCGGCGAAGTCGCGCACGCGCTTGAGCAGCCGGTTGGCGACGCGCGGCGTGCCGCGCGAGCGCTCGGCGATCGCGCGCGCGCCGGGCTCGTCGATCTGGACGCTCAGGATCTGCGCCGAGCGCCGCACGATGCGGGCGAGGTCGTCCGGGTCGTACAGATCGAGGCGATGCGAGACGCCGAAGCGGTCGCGCAGCGGCGTCGTGAGCAGGCCCGCACGGGTGGTGGCGCCGATCAGGGTAAAGGCGGGCAGGTCGAGTGAGACCACCCGCGCACCGGCCCCCTGGCCGACCGTGATCGGCAGCCGGCGGTCCTCCATCGCCGGATAGAAGGTCTCCTCGAGCGCGCGCGGCAGGCGATGGATCTCGTCGACGAAGAACACCGAGCGCGGCTCGAGTGCCGTGAGGTAGGAGGCGACGTCGCCCTTGCGCTCGAGCGCCGGTCCGGCCGTCTGCACGAACGCGACGTCGAGCTCTGCGGCCACGATCTGCGCGAGCGACGTCTTCCCGAGCCCCGGCGGGCCGGCCAGCAGCACGTGGTCGAGCGCCTCGCCACGCGCGCGCGCCG
>JACCXP010000006.1 GCA_013696905.1 Thermoleophilaceae bacterium | reverse complement strand
GGCCCTCGCGGCGTTCAACCTGGCGCTCGCAGTGATCGCAGGCGCCGTTCCACGACTCCTCCCGGGGCAGAAGCTCCGTGAAGACGTGCGCCCGGCCCTTCCGCGGCGAGCACTTGTAGCGCTGGCGGCGGTGGCCCGGCCTGCCGTAGGTGCCGTCCAGCTTGACCCGCGAACCGACGTGCTCGTCACGCGGGCACCTCACCCTCGCTGCGCTGGTCCTCGGCATGCGTCGAGGCTCGCACCTCAGTCGGACGCGTTAGCCCAACGAGAAGCGAGAGGGGGGCTGGACCTAGAAGTTGACGGCGCGGCCCGAATAGAAGCCGTCGAGCGCGCAGATCGCCTCGATCAGGTCCTCGGGCGCCGGGGCATCGAGCGTCACCGCCATCACGGCCTCCTCCCGGCCCTCGCGTGCCCCGACCGCCGCCGAGCCGATGTTGACCCCCCGCTCACCGAAGAGGGTGCCGACGCGGCCGACCATCCCGGGCTGGTCTCGGTAGCGAAAGACCACCAGGTGGTCGGCGAACTCGATGTTGAAGGAGAGCGCGTCGACGGCGACCAGGTGCGCCACGTTGCGTGGCCCGAAGCCGGTGCCCGCCACCTCGACGCGACCGCTGTTCGAGACCACGCTCACGGTGACGAGCTCGTTGAAGTCGGGCGACGCCGGCTCCTTGTGCTCGGCCACGACGATTCCACGCTCCTCGGCGAGCGCCGGGGCGTTGACCACGTTGACGTCCTCCTCGGTGTGGCCTCGCAGCACTCCCAGCAGGACCGCGATCGTGAGCAGGCGCGTGTCGCGCTCGAGCAGCCGGCCCTCGTAGCGCACCTCGATCCGGTCGACCGAGGATGCCTCGCCGAGCGCCATCGCAAGCCGCCCGAGCCGCTGGCAGAGCGGAAGGAACGGCCCCAGCGCGTCGGCGTCCTCGGCCCGAAGCGTCGGGATGTTGACCGCATTCGTGACGAGGCCGCCGGTCAGCGCGGCGACGACCTGCTCGGCGGTGATGATGCCGGCGCGGTCCTGGGCCTCCGTGGTCGAGGCACCCAGATGGGGGGTCACCACCACCCCCGGCATGCCGAAGAGCGGATGCTCGGTGATCGGCTCGGTCGGGAAGACATCGAGCGCGGCGCCCGCCACCTTGCCCGAGCGCAGCGCCGCCTCGAGCGCCTCGTGGTCGACCAGCTCGCCGCGCGCGCAATTGATCACCCGCACGCCGTCCTTCATCTGACCCAGCGCCTCGGCGTCGAGCCAGCCGCGCGTCTCGGGGGTCTTCGGCAGGTGCAGGGTCACGATGTCGGCCTCGGCGTAGAGTTCGGCCGAGGACTCCGCGCGCTCGACGCCGAGCTCGCGGTAGCGCTCGGCGGAGACGAACGGATCGAAGGCGACCACGCGCATGTCGAACGCCCGTGCTCGCTCGGCCACGAGCTGTCCGATGCGGCCGAAGCCGAGCACGCCGAGCGTCTTGCCGTAGACCTCGACGCCCCCGAAGCGCGAGCGCTCCCACTTGCCGCTCATGAGCGAGGCGTGGGCCTGGGGCACGTTGCGACAGACGGCGAGCATCAGCGCCATCGTGTGCTCGGCAGCCGCGATCACGTTCGACTGCGGCGCGTTCGCGACGACGATCCCGCGCTTCGTGGCTGCGCGCACGTCGATGTTGTCGACGCCGATCCCGGCGCGCCCGATCACGCGCATCCGTTGCGCGCGCTCGATCAGATCGGCCGTCAGCTGGGTCGCTGAGCGGATGACGATGCCCTCGTAGTCGCCGATCCGCTCCGGCAGCTCGCCGTCGTTCCAGTCCGTGCCGATATCGACGTCGAAGTGACTGCGCAGCAGCGCGACCCCGGAGTCGGCGATCGCCTCCTTGACGAGTACGCGCGGCGTGTCGTTCATCGAGAGGGGCCCGCTACGCGGGTGCTGAGGCTGGCACGCCGGCGTCGAGGAAGACGCGCTGGGCAGCGCCGACACCAGCGCCCAGATCGAGCTCGTGGCCGAGCTCGCGCAGCGTCAGCTCGAGCGCCGAGATCGTCGTGACGATGTCAAAGGCCCCGAAGTAGCCGCAGTGCGCGATCCGCGCGATCTTGCCCTTGAGCTGGTTCTGGCCACCGGCGATCGTGACGCCGTAGCGATCGCGCATGATCTTCGGCACCTTGGTGCCGTCGATGGCCTCCGGCAACCTGATCGCGGTGACGACGTTCGCAGCGTCGTCGTCGGGGCCGAACAGCTCGAGGTCGAGCGCCTTGGTGGCCTCACGCGTAGCGCGGCCGAGCAACGCGTGGCGGGCGAAGACCTCGTCGAGGCCCTCGCGCTCGATCAGCCCGAGCGCGACGTCGAGCGCCATGAAGATCGACACCGCCGGTGTGAACGGGCTGTCGGGCGGATCTTTGCGCTGGCCCTTGGCGGTCTTCGTCCAGTCGAAGTAGAAACGGCCGCCCGGCGCCTTCGCGGCACGGGCCAGCGCGCCCTCGGAGACGCTCGCGAAAGCGAGCCCGGGTGGGCACATGAGGGCCTTCTGGGAGCCCGAAACGACGACATCGACGCCCCACTCGTCCTGGGGGATCGGCACCGCCCCGAGCCCCGAGACCGCGTCTACGACGATCATCGACCCGTGGCTGTGCGCGACGTCTGTGAGTGCGCGCACGTCGTTGACGACGCCGGTCGAGGTCTCGGAGAGCGTCGTGAAGACGACATCGACGGCGGGGTTCTCGAAGAGCAGCCGGTCGAGGTCCCCGGGCTCGACCTTGTGGCCCCAGCCGGCGTCGTGGTGCACCGTCGCCGCCCCATAGGCATCCGCGAGCTCCTTCCAGCGCTCGCCGAACTTGCCGCACGAGGCGACGAGCGCCGGTGCGCCCGGTCGCAAGAGGTTGGCGACGGCGGACTCCATCGCGCCCGACCCCGAAGCGGCGAAGCAGAGCACGTCGGTCGAGGTCTCGAACGGGAGCCGCAGGCGCTCGAGGCAGCGGGCATAGATCTCGACGAAGGCCGGTGCGCGGTGATAGAGGATCGGCTCGGCCATCACCTGGGAGACGGCGGGCGGCAGCGGCGTCGGGCCCGCGGTCATCAGGTATTGCTTGACGAATGGAGTGCTCATGGCGGAGGCGACGATAGCGAACGACCAGGAGCGCCTTTCGGCGCCCAGCGGGCCGCCCGCGTAGTCGGTCAGAGCCATGCGCGTCTGGTCCCACGATCGCTTCACGTTCCCCCTGCCGGGCGGGCACCGCTTCCCGCTCGGCAAGTACCGCCTGCTGCGCGAGCGCGTGGTCGCCGAGGGCCTCGTCGCCCGCGGCGACGTACGCGAGCCCGGGCCGGTCGGGTGGGCCGAGCTCGAGCTCGTGCACGAACGGGCGCTGCTCGAGCGCATCCGCACGGGTGCGATGACCCGGCGCGAGCAGCAGGCGCTCGGGCTGCCGTGGTCGCCCGGGCTCGTCGACCGGGCACGCCACTCAACCCAGGGCACCGTCGAGGCGGCGCGCGACGCGCTCGAGGACGGCGTCGGCATGAATCTCGGCGGAGGCACCCACCACGCCGGGCGGGCGGTCTCGCGCGGCTACTGCCTGGTCAACGATGTGGCCGTGGCTGCGACGCTGCTGCGCCGCGACGGCCTCGCCGGGCGCGTCCTCGTCGTCGACTGCGACGTGCACCAGGGCGACGGCACGGCGCAGATATTCGCCACTGAGCCCGAGGTGTTCACCCTCTCGCTGCACGGCGCGCGCAACTATCCCTTCACCCGCATCCCGTCGGACCTCGACATCGACCTGCCGAGCGGCACGGGCGACGGCGAGTACCTCGCGGCCCTCGACGACGCACTCGGGATCGGCCTCGAGCGGTCGCGCGCGGAGTTAGCCTTCTATCTCGCCGGCGCCGATCCGTGGCAAGGCGACCGCCTCGGACGCCTCGCGCTCACGAAGGCCGGGCTGCGCGCCCGCGACGAGCTCGTGCTCGACCGCCTGCTCGCCGCGGGCGTCGTCGTCGCGGTCGTGCTCGCCGGCGGCTACGCCGACGACGTGCGCGACACCGTCGACATCAACATGGCGACGGTCGCGGTGGCCGGCGAGCGGATGCGCGCGCCGCGACCGCTCTAGACACGAGCCGCCCCGCGGTCAGCTCTTAGGGATCGCCGCGCAGGGCGTGGGTCGACGCCGGTCGCCCGGCTTCATGCACAGGTCCCTGCGCGCCGGGGCGCGCCCCTTGCGGATCTCGAAGCGCGTGTACTTGCCCCACTTGCCGGGCGCAGTCACGTAGACGCGCAGCACGACTCCGGCACGGTAGGTGCGCTGAAGCACACGGAAGCGAATGCGCCCGCTGCTCTGGGCGGAGCGGGCCCGTACGGTGCTGCGCGCCTCGATCGGTGGGCAGTTGCGCCCGCGACAGCGGGCGGCGGCGAACGAGCCGCCGGGTGCGCGCGCCGACAGGACGCGGATCGTCGCGCCGCGGCGGGTGAGCGTCCCGGCGATGCGGACGACCGGGAAGGGCTTCATCACGTCCGGCCCGGCGGGAGGCGGCGGGCGCCCCACCGTGTCGAAGCGCGTGCCGGACGGCAGCGGCGTCGCGGAGGTCAGCACCTGCGTGGCACCACTGGGCAGCAGGATCGTCGTGCCCGGCGAGCCGGTCACGGTTGAGGTGCCGCGCGTGCCCGCGGCGGCGGGTGTGCCAGGGGCGCCGGAGGTGCCCGTGGCGGTTCCCACAGGCGCGGTCGGGCTCGCGGTGGTGGTGGGGGAGATCACGTTGCCGGTCCTGTCCTTCACCGTCGTCGTCGCGTGGCCGGTGGCGTTGGGGACAGTCGTCGTGTTCTGGCCGCTGACCTGGTCGACCGTCATGCTGACGGGCGCCGTGACGGCGGGCGGTCGAGGCGTGCTCGTCGAGGGAGCGACCGACCCGAGGGGATCTGAGACAGTCTGGTCGAGGACCCCGGCTTGGCCCGCGGCGCCCGGCACCAGCCCGAACAGGATCCCGAACGCGACCGCCGACGCAACGGTTGCGACGAGCGCCCGATCCCGTATGCGTCCTTCCTCAGCCCCTCTGCGCTTCACCCGTCCCCTCCCGTAGCGAGCGTCCTACCCCCCCGCGCGCTCCATGCAAGCCGCATTTAACACGAACTTCGAGAGAGGGGCCGTCCGATCAACGCGCCCCCGGGCAGCGGGCGGGCCGAGCGGCCGCGGTCGGCGACAGGCACATGTCGGTGCGCGCCGGCGCCTGTCCCCGCCGGATGCGGAAGCGCGTGTACTTGCCGTAGAGGCCGGACCTGCTGACGTGGATCTCCAGCCGGACGCCGGAGCGAAAGCCGCGCTGCATCGCCTTGAGACGCACCGGTCGACCGCTGCGGGCGACCCGAAGCGACAGCGCGCGTCGCCCGAGCGCGCGCGGGCAGCCTTCTCCCAGACAGCGAGCTGCCACGGTGGTCCCGACAGGGGCACGCACGGTGAGCAGCCGGATGCGGACGCCGCCACGCGTCAGCGAGCCCGCTATCCGGACGACTGGAAACGGGGTGATGAACGACACCGAGGCGCCGGACGGAGCCGAGCCGCTCGACCCGAAGCTGCTGTCCTCGCCCCCGGTCGCAGTGGTGCCGGGGTTGCCGGGCGCCGGCGGAGCGGGTACGGCCATGGGAGCCGGCGATGCCTTCGGCGCGGGCTTCGGCCTGGGCCGACGGCTGGGCACGCGCACCGTCGTCGTGACCCGCGGCAGCGTCGTGGTGGTCGGGCTCGCGGTGCTCGACCCGGTGGTGGAGGTCGATCCGCCGGTGCTCGTGCTGCCCGGGGGCGTAGTGGTGCCGTCGGTGGTCGCTCCTCCGCCCTTCTCCTCGGCGAGGCTCGCGGCGGGGCCGAGCGCGAGCAGGGCCCCGACGGCAGCCGCGAGCACGAACGCCAGCGACGACCGAAGCCGGCGCCGGATGTCGCGCTGGGGACGAGGAACCGTTGGGGCCATGCCGGTGGCCCTGGACGCTAGGCGGCACGCCGGATGGAACCTAAGCCGGCTGCCTCAGCGGTGCCGCCGATGTGACGGCCCCGTCCGAGGCGGAGCCGACGCTGCCCGCGTACTTCCCGAGCACGCCCGAGGGATAGAGCGGCGTCGGCGGCTCCCAGTCGAGCAGCCGGGCGTCGAGCTCGGCGTCGTCGACGAGCAGGCGCAGCTCTCGGCCGGGGATGTCGATCTCGATCGTGTCGCCGTCGCGCGCCGCCGCGAGCGGACCGCCGTGGGCGGCCTCGGGCGCCACGTGGCCGATCATCAGCCCGCGCGTGACGCCGCTGAAGCGACCGTCGGTGACGAGCACGACGCTCTCGCCGAGACCGCGGCCGACGAGCGCCGCCGTGACGGCGAGCATCTCGCGCATCCCCGGGCCACCGGCCGGCCCCTCGTAGCGGAGGACCACCACGTCGCCCGGCTTGATCGCTCCCGCCCGGATCGCGGCCGAGCACGAGCGCTCGCCGTCGAACACGCGCGCGGGCCCGCGGTGCACCTCCTCGGCGGCGCCGGAGAGCTTCAGCACGCATCCCTCGGGGGCGAGGTTGCCGCGCAGGATCGCGAACTGCGCGCCCGACTTCGCCGGGGCGGCGACGCTGCGGATCACCTCGCCGCCGGCCCCCGATGGCACGCCGGCCGCGATCTCGCCGACGGTGCGCCCATCGACGTTGAGGGCGCCCTCCTCCATCAGCCCTGCTTCGACGAGCTCCTTCAGGACCACGGGCGTGCCCCCGGCGCGCGCGAAGTCGGCGGCCACGAAGCGCCCGGTCGGCTTCAGGTCGGTAATGATCGGGACCCGGGCCGCGATGCGGTCGAACTCGTCGATCGAGAGCTCCACCCCGGCCTCGCGCGCGATCGCGAGCAGGTGCAGCACGCCGTTCGTCGAGCCGCCAGAGGCCACGAGCGCCGTGATCGCGTTGGTGAGCGCCGCGTGGGTGAGGATCGCGGAGGGGCGAAGATCACGGGCGACGACGTCCATGACGAGCGCGCCGATGCCCTCGGCCGCCCCCTCCTTGGCGGGATCGGTGGCGAGGATGTCGCCCGGGCCGAACGGGGACATGCCGAGGAAGTCGAGCGTCTGGCCCATCGTGTTGGCCGTGTACTGCGCCGCGCACGTGCCCGCCCCCGGGCAGGCCACCCGCTCGAGCTCGAGCACGTCGGCCGCGGCGAGCTCGCCGACCGCCTCCTGGCCGAGGGCCTCCCACATGTCCTGGATCGTCACGTCGCGCCCGCGCCAGCGCCCGGCGGCCATGGAGCCGCTATAGAGCGCGACGGCGGGCAGGTCGAGGCGGGCGAGCGCCATCACGGCGCCCGGGCCCGTCTTGTCGCAGCCGACGAGACAGACGATGCCGTCGAAGGGCTGGGCGCGCCCGACGAGCTCGATCGAGTCCGCGATCACCTCGCGCGAGACGAGCGACGTGCGCTGTCCCTCCGTTCCCATGCCGAGGTTGTCAGACACCGCGATCGTGTTGAACTCGAACGGCGTACCGCCCGCCGCGCGGATCCCGGCCTTGACGTGCTCGGCCAGGCGCCGCTGGTTCATGTTGCAGGGCATCGTCTCCGACCATGTGGTCGCTACCGCGATCAGCGGCTTGCGCAGGTCCTCGTCGGTCAGGCCCATCGCCCAGTAGTGCGAACGGGCGGGCGCCCGCTCGAGCGCATCGAGCATGCCGTCGTGCTTGCCGCGGCCGTTGCCGCCATCTGCGTGATTCATCAGTAGGTCGCTCTCCCCCCGCTTACGTCGTAGCACTGTGCGGTCACGAAGCTCGCGTCGTCTGACACAAGGAAGTGGACGACCGCCGCCACCTCGTCTGGCGTGCCCACGCGCCCCATCGGGATCCGCTCGGTCATGTAGTCGATCGTCTCCTGGCTCATCCCGGCGAGCAACGGCGACTCGATCACCGCGGGGGCGACGCAGTTGACCCGGATCCCCTCCTTGACGACCTCCTTGGCGAGAGCCTTTGTGAGCCCGATCGCGCCCGCCTTGGAGGCCGAGTAGGGAATCAGGTTGGGGTTGCCCTCCTTGCCGGCGATCGAGGCGACCGTGACGATCACCCCGCTGCCGCGCTCGCGCATCGGCCGGATGGCCGCCCGGCTCGCGTAGAAGAGAGCGGTCAGGTTCACCTCGATCACCCTGAGCCAGTCCTCGTCGGCGAGCTCCCAGATCGGCGCCGTCGGACCGGTGATGCCGGCATTGTTGACGAGGATGTCGAGGCTGCCCTCGTGCTCGAGCGCCTCGGCCACCATCGCGTCGGCATCGGCTGCGCGCGTGACGTCGGCGACTGTCGAGCGCGCGACGAGTCCCTCGTCGCGCAACGCCTTCGCGGCGCGCTCCGCGCCCTCGCCGTCCCGATCGACCACCACGACGCTCGCACCCGAGCGAGCGAGTCGCCCAGCGATCGCCTGGCCGATGCCCTGCGCGCCGCCCGTGACGAGCGCGACGCGATCGGAGAGGGCGGCCGACATGGGCGGCGATCCTACCCCCGCCTCGGGGCGGCCGGGGCCCTTACCCGCTCAGGGGCGGATCAGGGCTCGTCGCGCACGATTCGCCCGCCGCGAAAGCTGACCGCGGCGATCACCATCGCCGCGGTGGCGAGGATGATGTCCTTGAGGACGTACTGGCCCTCCAGTGTCGGCGCGTAGCCCGGCCCGCCGAAGAGGCGCTCGGGAAGCAGCACGACCGGCGAGAGGATCCCGACGAGCTGGAGGACCAGCAGCCAGACCGCGAGCCGCATCAGGCGCCCAGTCAGCAGACACAGGCCGATGAAGCACTCGAGCGTCGCGACGCCCACGAGCGCGACCGAGCCAGGGACGAGACCGAACGTGAGCAGCTCGGTCGTCTTGAGCGTGAGATCCTCGGCCGGGCTCGTGCCAGGGAAGTACTTCAGCAGCCCGAAGCCGAAGAAGACCGCGCCGACGGACACGCGCAGGAGCG
>JACCXP010000003.1 GCA_013696905.1 Thermoleophilaceae bacterium | reverse complement strand
GCTCGATGCGGCGAACCATCTCGGAGTGAAAGCCCTGTGTCGAGGCCGCGCCGCGGCGCACTGCGCCGACGAGGTACCCGAGCCGCAGCGCCGCGCGCCCCTCGGGGTCGCGGCGCGCGTCGGCGGCGAGGACGGTCGCGACCTCGAGGTAGTCGCCTCCGACCTGTTGGATGTCGCCCGGCTGACCCGCGCGCCCGAGGCACTCGGAGAGGCGCGTGCCGTCGAGCGAGACCGCCCCAGGAGCCCGCGCGAGGGCCGCCTGCACGGCGTCGGGCCCCGACCGGCAGGCCGCTGCCAGCACCGGCTCCTGCTCGCGGGCGCATCCGACTACCAGCAGCGCGACGGCAAGCGCCGGGATCGTGAGCCTCCCCACGCGGGGATCGTAGATCGGGCCTTTCTACAATCGCTCCGGTAGTGCGCTACCCGCCGGTCGATTCCGCCCAGTCGTTCCCAGCGCTCGAGGAGGGCGTGCTCGCGCGCTGGCGCGAGCGCGACGTCTTCCACGAGTCGGTGCGCCGCCGCGAGGGGGCGACGCCGTACGTCTTCTACGAGGGGCCGCCGACGGCCAACGGCCGCCCCGGCTCGCACCACGTCCTGTCGCGGATCTTCAAGGACGTCTTCCCGCGCTACCGCACGATGCGTGGCTACGAGGTCCACCGCAAGGCGGGTTGGGACTGCCACGGGCTGCCGGTCGAGCTCGAGATCGAGCGCGAGCTCGGCATCTCCTCCAAGGAGGACATCGAGCGCTTCGGGGTGGCGGAGTTCAACGCCCGCTGCCGCGAGTCGGTGCTGACCTACATCGAGGAGTGGAACCGGCTGACCGAGCGGATCGGCTTCTGGATCGACACCGACGACGCCTACTTCACGCTCGACAACGACTACATCGAGTCGGTCTGGTGGTCGCTCGCCGAGGTCTGGAAGAAGGGCCTGCTCTACGAGGGCCACAAGGTCGTGCCCTACTGCCCCCGGTGCGGCACCGCGCTTTCCTCGCACGAGGTCGCCCAGGGCTACCGCGACGTGATCGACCCCTCGGTCTATGTCCGCTTCCCGGTGCGCGGCGAGGATGGCGTCTCGCTGCTCGGCTGGACGACGACGCCGTGGACGCTGCTCTCGAACGCCGCGCTCGCCATCAACCCCGAGGTCACCTACGTGCGCGCCCGGCTCGGAGCGGAGACGCTGATCGTGGCCGAGGCGCTGCTCGAGCGCGTGCTCGGCGATGGGGCGGAGGTGCTCGCTCGCACGCCGGGCTCGGAGCTCGCCGGCACCGCCTACGAGCCGCCGTTCCCGTTCATCGACGACTACGGTCCGCGCGGGCACACCGTGCTCGAGGCCGACTTCGTGACGACCGACGACGGCACCGGCGTCGTGCACACCGCGGTCGCGTTCGGCGAGGACGACTTCCAGCTCGGGGAGCGCTACGGCCTCACGCTCCAGAACCCGGTGCTCGAGGACGGCAAGTTCGACCGGCGCATGGGCCCCTATGCCGGCCGCTGGGTGAAGGAGGCCGAGCCCGACATCGTCGAGGCGCTGCGCAGCTCGGGCCGGCTCTTCCGCGCCGAGCCCTACGAGCACTCCTACCCCCACTGCTGGCGCTGCGGCACGCCGCTCCTCTACTACGCGAAGTCGTCCTGGTACGTGCGCACGACCGCGGTCAAGGACGAGCTGCTCGCCGCCAACGAGGGGATCACCTGGTACCCCGAGCACATCAAGCACGGCCGCTTCGGCAACTGGCTCGAGAACAACGTCGACTGGGCGCTCTCGCGCGAGCGTTACTGGGGCACGCCGCTGCCGGTCTGGCGCTGCGAGGGCGGCCACGAGCGCTGCGTCGCCTCGGTGGCCGAGCTGCGCGAGCTTGGGGGAGCGGTGCCCGATGACCTGCACAAGCCCTACATCGACGCCGTCCACTTCCCGTGCGCCGACTGCGGCGAGCGGATGACGCGCGTGCCCGAGGTGATCGACGCGTGGTGGGACTCGGGCTCGATGCCCTTCGCCCAGTGGCACGCGCCGCACGAGAACGAGGCGCGCTTCGCCGAGCGCTTCCCCGCCGACTACATCTGCGAGGCGCTCGACCAGACGCGCGGGTGGTTCTACTCGCTGCTCGCCGTCTCGACGCTCCTCTTCGGCCGCTCCTCCTACGAGACCGTGCTCTGCCTCGGCCTGATCCTCGACCCCGAGGGCCAGAAGATGTCGAAGAGCCGCGGCAACGTCGTCGTGCCGTGGGACGTGATCGAGGCCCACGGCGCGGACGCCTTCCGCTGGTACTACTTCACCTCGAAGCAGCCGTGGGACGGCTACCGCTTCTCGCTCGAGACGGTCGGCGAGTCTGTGCGCCAGTTCATGCTTCAGCTCTGGAACACGTTCGCGTTCCACGACCTCTACGACAGGCTGCGCGACCACGACGACCCGCCGGAGTCCCACAAGACCGACCTCGACCGCTGGATCCTGTCGCGCCTCGAGGGCACCGTCGGGACCGTCACCGAGCGGATGGAGGACTACGACACGACCGGCGCCGGGCGCACGATCGCCGAGTTCGTCGACGACCTCTCGAACTGGTACGTGCGGCTCTCGCGCCGCCGCTTCTGGGCCGGCGAGGCCGACGTCTTCTCGACGCTCGAGCGCTGCCTGGTGGAGGTCAGCAAGCTGCTTGCTCCGCTGACTCCGTTCCTGGCCGACGAGATCTACGAGCGCCTCGACGGCAGCGAGCCGTCCGTGCACCTGTGCGACTGGCCGCGCCCCGAGCCGGCCGCGCGCGACGTCGAGCTCGAGGACCAGATGCGCGTCGCGCGCGAGGCCGTCGAGCTCGGCCGCTCGGCCCGGGCGCACGCCAAGGTCAAGCTGCGCCAGCCGCTGCCCGAGGCGGTGATCGTCGCGACTGACCGGGATCGCAGCGCGATCGAGCGCTTCGGCGACCTCGTCCGCGACGAGCTCAACGTCAAGGCGCTGCGCTACGTGTCGGAGGCCGAGGAGCTCGGTCGCTTCGAGCTCAAGGCCAACTATCGCGCGCTCGGACCGCGCTTCGGCAAGCAGATGCCTCAGGTGGCCGCGGCCGTCGCGGCGCTCGACGCGCAGAAGGCCGCGCGCACGCTGCGCGAGGGCGGGGCGGTCGCCGTCTCGGTCGACGGCAGGGACTACCCGCTCGCCTCAGGCGACGTGCAGCTCAAGCTCCAGCCGCTCGAGGGCTATCAGCTCGAGCGCTCCGGCAGCCACGCCGTCGCGCTCGACCTCGAGCTGGACGAGGACCTGCACCGCGAGGGCCTCGCGCGCGAAGTGGTGCACGCGATCCAGGGGGCGCGCAAGTCGTCGGGCTTGAGCGTCGAGGACCGCATCTCGTTGACCGTGGGCGGGGACCCCGACCTGATCGAGGCGGTGCGGGCCAACGAGCCCTACGTCACGGGGGAGACACTCGCGACCTCGCTCGACTACGACGGCGCCGACGGCGCGCACGCCGCCGAGATCGAGGGCCGGCGACTGTCGATCTCCGTCCGGCGCAGCTAACGTCGCGAGCCGATGGCACTGCCGCTACGTCACCTACGAGTGCTCGACCTGACCCAAGTCATGGCCGGGCCGTTCTGCTGCCAGCTGCTCGGCGACATGGGCGCCGACGTCGTCAAGGTCGAGCCGCCGGGGGTGGGCGACCAGGCTCGCCGCGGCATGGGCTTCAAGATGAAGGGCGAGGACACCGCGGCCTTCCTCGCCGTCAATCGCAACAAGCGAAGCGTCGCGCTCGACCTCAAGGACGATCGCGCTCGCAGCGCGTTCTACCGGCTGGTCGAGACGGCGGATGTGCTGGTCGAGAACTTTCGCCCCGGCGTTTCCGCGCGGCTGGGGATCGACTACGAGCAGCTCAAGGACGTCAACCCGCGCCTGATCTACGCGAGCATCTCGGGCTTCGGCCAGACAGGCCCCTACGCCAAGCGCCCCGGCTTCGACCTGATCGCGCAGGGGATGTCGGGCGTGATGAGCGTGACGGGCGAGCCGGGCGGGGCGCCGGTCAAGTCGGGGATCCCGATCAGCGATCTCTCGGCCGGCCTCTTCTGCGCCTTTGCGGTGCTGAGCGCCCAGATCGCGCGCGAAGAGACGGGCCGCGGCCAGTACATCGACACCTCCCTCTTCGAGGGCGCGCTCGCGCTCTCGATCTGGGAGACGGCCGAGCTGTGGGCCACCGGCCGCGTGCCCCAGCCGTTCGGCTCGGCACACCGCTTGACCGCTCCCTACCAGGCGCTTCGCACGCGCGACGGCTACCTGACCGTCGGCGGCAACAACCAGCGGCTGTGGTCCCGCCTGTGCGCGGTGATCGGCCGCGAGGACCTCGTCGAGGACGGGCGCTTCGCGACCAACCCCGACCGGATGGCGAACATCGAGGCGCTCGAGGCGGAGCTCGAGTCGGCGCTCGGTGATCGCGACACCGGCGAGTGGGTCGAGCTGATGCTTCAGGAGGGGGTGCCGGCCGGCCCGATCAACGACTACCGGCAGGTGTTCGAGGATCCGCATACGGTTGCGCGCGAGATGGTGGTCGAGATGCAGCACCCGGTCGAGGGCACGATCCGCGGCCTCGGCGTGCCCTTCAAGCTGAGCGAGACGCCGGCCGAGATCCGCCGCGCCGCGCCGCTGCTCGGCGAGCACACGGACGAGGTGCTGCGCGAGGTCGGCCTGACGCCTGACGAGATCGCCGCGCTCCAGGATCGCGAGCGGGTCTCGTGAGCTCGACCGCCGAGCGCCTCACGCTCGAGCGCCGCACGCAGACGGCGATCGTGACCGTCAACCGTCCGGAGGCGCGCAATGCGATGACCTTCGAGATGTACGACGCCCTCGAGCGCTGTTGCGAGGAGGTCGACGCCGACGAGGAACTGCGCGTGATGGTGGTGCGCGGGGCCGGCGGGACGTTCGCCGCCGGCACCGACATCGCCGAGTTCCGCGACTTCTCGAGCGGCGAGGACGGGCTCGCCTACGAGCGCAAGCTCGACGGCATCGTCGGCCGCGTGGAGGCGGTCCGAAAGCCGACGATCGCGATGGTCGAGGGCCACTGCGTCGGCGGCGGGCTCGCGATAGCCGCGGCCTGCGACCTGCGCCTGTGCACCCCGGAGGCGAAGTTCGGCATGCCGATCGCGCGCACGCTCGGCAACTGCCTGTCGATGAAAAACTACGCCCGCCTGGTCGGCCTGATCGGTCCCGGGCGCACGCGCGAGCTGATACTCACGGCGCGGTCGTTCTCAGCCGAGGAGGCGCGCGGCGCGGGCCTTGCGACGGAGGTCGTGCCTGCCGAGGAGCTCGAGGGCCGCGTGCTCGAGCTCGCCGAGCGGATGGCCGGCTTCGCGCCGCTGACGCTCTCCGCCACCAAGGAGGCGCTCAGGCGACTGCGCCTCGCGGGCTTGCCGGACGGCCACGACCTGGTCGCCGAGTGCTACGGAAGCGAGGACTTCCGCGCCGGGGTCGCCGCCTTCAACGAGCGGCGGCCCCCGGTCTGGAGCGGTCGCTAGGCAAGCGCCGGCTCGAGCTCCTCGACGAGCCGCTGCTTGGGCAGCGCGCCGACGATCGTCTTCACGACGCTGCCGTTCTTGAATACGAGCAGCGTCGGGATCGACATAACGCTGTACTTCGCCGCCGTGACCTGGTTCTCGTCGACGTTCAGCTTGACGATCCGCAGGTTCTCCGTCTCCTCGTTGATCTCCTCGAGGCTGGGAGCGATGATCCGGCACGGACCGCACCATGGCGCCCAGAAGTCCACCAGTACCGGATCCGTCGATTCGACGACCTCGGCCTGGAAGTTGCTGTCGCTGACGTCGTTTATCGAGCCTGCCATTGCGAGCCCCTTTCGTCTAAGTCACTTCAGAAAGTATAGCGTCATCGGGGTGTGCACAGGCGCAGGGCGGGCACCTTCCAGACCGCTTCGAGCGCGATCCTCGCCGTCATCTTCGAGGCCCCGACGCGACGCTCTCGGAAGACGATCGGCAGCTCGCAGACCCGAAACCCGGCCTTGAGGGCGCGGTAGGTCAACTCGATCTGGAAGCCGTAGCCGTCGGCGTGAACGCCGCGCAGGTCGAGCGCCTCGAGCAGCTCACGGCGAAAGCACTTGAACCCGCCCGTGAGGTCGCGCACCGGCACCCGCAACAGCCAGCGCGCGTACAGCGACCCGCCGCGCGAGAGCAGCCGACGAGTGAGCCCCCAGTCGGTCACCGCGCCACCCGGGACGTAGCGCGAGCCGAGCACCAGGTCCGCCCCGGCCGCCGCGGCGATCAGGCGCGGGATGTCGCGCGGGTCGTGCGAAAAGTCTGAGTCCATCTCGAGCACGAGCGAGGCGCCGCCGTCGAGGGCGCGCTCGAAGCCGGCCAGATACGCGCGGCCGAGCCCTTGCTTGAGCGGGCGGTGGAGCACCTCGACGCGCGTGAGCTCGCGAGCGAGGCGGTCGGCGATCTCGCCGGTGCCGTCCGGCGAGGAGTCGTCGACGACGAGGATCCGGTGCTCCCCGTCGAGGCGTGCGAGCTCGGCGTGCGCGGCGCGCACGAACGCCTCGACGTTGTCGCGCTCGTTGTAGGTGGGCAGCACTAGCCAGGCGCCGGGCACGGCGGCCTACCCTAAAGGCGTGCGCAACGCCGAGATCGCCGACGCATTCGCGGAGCTCGCGGACCTCTACGAGCTCGACGGGGCGATCGTGCACCGCGTGCTCGCCTACCGCAACGCCGCCACCGCGATCCGCTCCTCCGGACGCTCGGTCGCCGAGCTGGCCCAGGCGGGGCGCGCCGAGGAGCTCCCCGGGGTCGGCAAGACGATCGCCGAGAAGATCGTCGACCTGCTCGACACCGGCGAGGTGCCCGCCGCCAAGCGGCTCAAGGAGAAGTTCCCCGCTGGGCTCGTCGAGATCACGCGGCTGCCCGGCTTCGGGCCAAAGCGCGCGCGCAAGCTCTACGACGAGCTCGGGATCGCCTCGCTCGACGAGCTTCGCCGCGCGGCCGAGACGCACGTGCTGCGTGCCGTGCCGGGCTTCGGCCGCAAGGCCGAGGAGAACGTGCTGGCGGCGCTCGAGGCGGCCGACAACGGACAAGGCGGGCGGCGGGCGCTGCTGCCAGAGGCACTCGGCATCGGCGAGGAGATAGTGGCCGCCCTGCGCGAGGTTCCGGGCTCGGATCGCGTCGAGATCGCCGGCAGCGCGCGCCGCCGGGCGGAGACCTGCAAGGACGTCGACATCGTCGCGAGCGCTGCAGACCCGGCGGCGCTCGTAGATGCGCTCTCGTCGCTGCGCGTCATCGCCGAGGTCGGGACGAGCGGGGAAGCCGGCGCGCGAGCGCTCACCCACAGCGGGATGACGGTCGAGCTGCGGATCGTCTCCCCGTCGAGCTTCGGCAACCTGCTCCAGCACCTGACGGGCTCGGGCAGGCACAACGAGCTCGTGCGCACCGAGGCGGTGCGGCGCGGCCTGCATGTGAGCGAGTACGGCGTGAGCGATGACGCCGCCGGCACCACGCATGCGTGCGCGACCGAGGAGGAGATCTACGCGCTCGTCGGCATGAGCTACATCGAGCCCGAGCTGCGCGAGGGTCGGGGCGAGCTCGAGGCGGCTCGAGGCGGCACGCTGCCCCAGCTCGTCCGGGTCGAGGAGCTGCGCGGTGACCTCCATTGCCACACCGTGGCCTCAGACGGGCGCAACACGATCGAGCAGATGGCGGCGGCTGCGCTCGCCCGCGGCTACGAGTACCTCGCGATCACGGACCACTCGGCCACGCACGGCTTCGGGAACCACGTCTCACCGGACGAGCTGCGCCGCCAGATCGAGCGCGTGCGCGAGGTTGACGCGCAGGTCGAGGGCCTGACGTTGCTGGCGGGCTCGGAGGTCAACGTGCTGCCCGACGGCTCGCTCGACTACGACGACGCCCTGCTCGCCGAGCTCGACTGGATCGTCGCCTCGCTGCACACGTCGTTTCGGATGGGCGAGCGCGAGCTGACCGCGCGCATGATCCACGCGATGGAGCACCCGCTCGTGGACCTGATCGGCCATCCGACCGGCCGGCTGATCGAGCGCCGTGAGCCCTACGCGCTCGCCTTCGAGCGGATCGTCGAGGCCGCGGTGCGCACCGGCACGCTGCTTGAGATCAACGCCAACCCGGATCGTCGCGACCTCAACGAGCACAACGCGCGCCTCGCCGCGGAGTCCGGCGCAATGCTCCTGATCGACTCGGACGCCCACGGCGTGAACACGCTCGCGAACATCCGCTACGGCGTCGACACCGCGCGGCGCGCCTGGCTCACACGCGAGCACGTGGCGAACACGCGCTCGTGGCCGGAGCTCGACGCGCTCAGGAAGCGCTCGCGCGCGCAGGCTTCCGCGACCACTCGGCCTTGCTGACGCGCTTCGCGGCCTGGTAGTCGGCGAGCGCCTGCGGCGAGTCGACGTCCCCGAGCGTCGGGTGCCAAGGCACGAGCTCGCGCGCGGCCTCGACGCCGAAGTGCTTGGCCAGCACGGCGCCGAGCGCCTTGATCTTCATCTCGCCGAAGCCGGGCAGCGCGGCGAGGTTGGCGCGCAACTCGTCGGCGTCGGCCGCCTCGGTCCAGACGCGCGCGGCATCGCCGTCGTAGCGCTCGCCGACGTGCACGGCCAGGTCGCGCACCCGCTTCGCCATCGACCCCGGATAGCGGTGGATCGCGGGCCTGGCGCGGAACACCGGCTCGAGATCGGTGGACGCGAGCGTCGCGGCATCGAGCGCGCCGAGGCGCTCCCGCAACACCAGCGGCCCGGCGAACGCCTTCTGCACCGTCACCTGCTGGTCGAGCACGAAGCCGACCAACAGCGCCAGCGGGTCCGAGGCGATCAACGCGTTGGCCTCGTCTGAGTCCGTGAAGTGGAGGCGATCGGGCACGCAACGATCGTAACCCCGTTCGGCTCGCCCGGCACGGGGAGAAGCGACAGGCTCGGCTGCCACCATGGCTGCGTGACCGGCGTCGCGCCCGAGACGTTCGCCGCCGCGGCTCTCGAGCGCCTGCGGGCGCTCACCGGCGACCCGGCCGCAGCGTTCCGTCGCGACCAGCTCGAGGCGATCCGGGACCTCGTGGCCGAGCGCGCGCGAGTGCTGTGCGTGCAGCGCACGGGGTGGGGGAAGTCGGCGGTCTACTTCGTCGCCACCTCGCTTCTGCGCGACGCGGGCGCCGGCCCGACCTTGATCGTGAGCCCTTTGCTGGCGCTCATGCGCAACCAGATCGCGGCCGCCGAGCGGCTCGGCCTGCGGGCATACACGGTCAACAGCTCGAACCGCGAGCAGTGGGACGATGTCCGGGCGCGGCTCGGCGAGGGGTCGATCGACCTGCTGCTGATCAGTCCGGAGCGGCTCAACAATCCGCGCTTCAGGGACGACATGCTGCCGCTGTTCGCGGCGTCGGTCGGACTGCTCGTGATCGACGAGGCGCACTGCATCTCCGACTGGGGGCACGACTTCCGACCCGACTACCGGCGCGTGAAGGACATGCTCGACGCCCTGCCGCCCGAGGTCGCCGTCCTCGGCACGACCGCGACCGCGAACGACCGCGTCGTCGGCGACGTCCTCGAGCAGCTCGGCGGCGACTTGGCGGACGGCGGACGCCTGCGCTCCTACCGCGGTCCGCTCGCGCGCACGAGTCTGCGCCTGGAGGTGCTCGAGCTGCCGCGAGCGGCGGAGCGCCTGGCGTGGCTCGTCGAGCACCTGCCGTCGCTTGCGGGGTCCGGCATCGTGTACACGCTGACAAAGCGCGACGCCGAGCACGTGGCCGACTTCCTGACCGCCAACGGCATCGCCGCGCTCCCCTACAGCGGCGACCAGGAGACCGGGCAGCGGGTGCTCGCAGAGGAACGGCTGCTGCGCAACGACATCAAGGCGGTGGTCGCGACGAGCGCGCTCGGGATGGGCTACGACAAGGCGGACCTCACCTTCGTGGTCCACTTCCAGGCGCCGGGGTCGGTCGTCACCTACTACCAGCAGGTGGGCCGCGCCGGCCGCGGCGTGGACCACGCCGACGTCGTCCTCCTGCGTGGCGGGGAGGATCGCCGGATCCAGGACTTCTTCATCGAGCAGGCCTTCCCTGCGCGGGAGCGCGTGGACGCCGTGTTCGAGGCGCTCGACTCCGCCGGCGACGACGGTCTCACGACGCGCGAGCTGATGGGCGCGGTGAACCTCGGCGCGGGCCGAATCGAGGCGATGCTCAAGATCCTCGACGTCGAGGGCGGCGTCCGCCGCGCGGGCGCGCGCTGGCTGGCGAACGCCGACCGGGACTGGACCTACGACGGCGAGCGCTACGCGCAGGTGACCGCCCTGCGCCGGGCCGAGCAGCGTGCGATGGCTGCCTACGGGACGGACGGCAGGTGCCTGATGCGGGTGCTGCAGGAGGAGCTCGACGACCCGCGTCCCGAGGACTGCGGGCGCTGCTCGGTCTGCACCGCGCCTCGCTTCGCCCAGCCGCCGGGTGCGGCGCTGGTGGAGCGCGCACAGCGCGACCTTCGCTCGCGGCCGCTCGAGCTCGAGTCCCGCAAGATGGCCCCCGACGCGGCAGGGACGATGCGCAAGATCCCCGACGACGCGCGGATCGAGCCGGGATGGGCGCTCGCGCGCATCGGCGACGGGGGCTGGTGGCCGGCGATCGCCCGCGGACTGCAGACCGGCGAGCTCGAGGACGAGGTCGTCGCCGCGCTCGCCGACGTCGTGCGCCGGGCCGGCGCGCCGGTAGCCTGGGTCGCGTCCGTGCCCTCGACGCGTCTTGGGGTCCTGACCCGTACGGCCGAGCGGCTGGCGCGCGAGCTTGACGTCTCCTACGTGGCCCTGGTCGAGCGCACCGAGCAGCGCCCTTCGCAGCGCGAGATGGCAAACGCCGTCCAGCAGACCGCGAACGTCCGCGGCGCGTTCCGGATCACCGGCC
>JACCXP010000015.1 GCA_013696905.1 Thermoleophilaceae bacterium | reverse complement strand
GCCCATCGCCGCGCTCAGGAGCCACGGCCTTCCCGCCGCCCAGGCGACGGCCAGCGCCGCGGCCGAGAGCACCAGCACGAGCGTCGCCGCGGCGTCCAGCGGGGCGCGCGCGGGTGACCAGGGCGAGCGGGGAGCGTCCGGGCCGATGCCGGCTAGCACCAGCAGCTGGGCGACGAGCAGCGCGACCATGAATGCGAGCGCGCCGGCGAGCACCCAGGCGAACCAGGCGCTCACCGGCTGCCCGCGGCGCCTGGCTCGGGCGAGCGCGTCGATACCCGCGACGAGCGGCGCGAGGATCAGCGCCAGAGCGAGCGTGGCGAGCGCCCATTCCGGCACGACCTGCCCGCCCATCACGACGTAGGCCTGTGGGCCGTGATCGCCGCCCTCGCCCGAGTCGAGCGCGGCGACCGTGCGCAACGTCGCCCGGCCGAGCGCTTCGAAGCGCTCGACGTCCGGTCGCGAGCTCACGGGTTGAAGCTCACCGCTGCCCGACAGGCGGATCGCGGCGACGTCGCCGGCGAGCAGAGGTCCCTGAGTCCCGATCCCGAGCGGCGCCGCCAGGCGGACCAGCTGGGCGAACGCCCCCTCCTCAGGCGGCGGGGAGCCGGTCTCGAGCGCGAGTGAGGCGGCCGCGGTCTGCTCGAGCGCAAGCGAGCCGCGCGAGGCGTCGCTCGACCACGCGACGAGCGGCGACGAAGCCGCCGGCGCTGCGCCCAGGTGCGACAGCACGAGCACCGCATCGACCTGGTCGAGCTCCGCCTCGCGCGCGACGAAGCGGCGCGCACCGGCCTCGCCGAGCGTGGAGCCGTCGATCGAGGCGAGCACGATCGTCCGCTGCGAGGCACGGCCCTCGAGCACGCGCGCCACCTCGAGCAGTGCCGCGGTGTCGGCGGCGCTGCCGGCGACATCGGGCGTCGAGCGCGCGTCGCGCGGCGCCATCACGACGATCTGGCGTCGCGATGACCCGGCGCGGCGAGCGAGCACATTGACGAGCCTGCGTCCGTCGACGCTGAACGCGTCCCGGGTGACCTCGAAGCCGCGCGCCTCGAGCGTCCGCGCCACGGCTTCGGCGCTCGCCCGGTCGCCGCTGCTCCCCGCCCGCCGGTCGGGCTGGCGGCTCGCGAGCGCGCGCGCCTCGACGATCGCCGAGCGACTGTCGAAGCGCACGTCGGCAGCGGGCTCCTGAGCCAGCGGCGGCGGCGGGCGCTCGAGCGAGAACATCAACACGAGCAGCGCCAGCAGCGCCGGTATGAGCGCCGCCCGGTAGATGCGAGGCTCGAGCATCACCGCGCCCAACCTACAATTTCCAGGGCAAGCGCGATG
This sequence comes from Thermoleophilaceae bacterium, assembly GCA_013696905.1. Lineage (GTDB taxonomy): Bacteria > Actinomycetota > Thermoleophilia > Solirubrobacterales > Thermoleophilaceae > JACCXP01. Next base: position 2,523 of record JACCXP010000015.1, on the reverse strand, counting down.
TCCCCTAGCCCTCCTCGCATCCTCCTGGTCGACGACGAGCAGTCGGTTCAGACGCTGCTTGCCTACCCGCTGCGCAAAGAGGGCTACGAGGTGGTGCCCGCTCTCGACGGGCAGGAGGCGCTCGACCGCTTCGACGAGCAGGCCTTCGACCTGATCGTGCTCGACGTGATGCTGCCGAAGGTCGACGGGCTCGAGGTGTGCCGCCTGCTGCGCGGCCGAAGCGCGGTGCCGATCATCATGCTCACAGCCCGCACCGAGGAGATCGACAAGGTGCTCGGCCTCGAGCTCGGCGCCGACGACTACATCACGAAGCCCTTCTCGATCCGCGAGTTCCGCTCGCGCGTCAAGGCGGTGCTGCGGCGGGTCGACATGCAGCGCGGCGAGGCGGACGCGGGACCGATCGAGCACGACCGGCTGTCGATCGACCGCTCGCGCCGCTCCGTCGAGGTAGACGGCAAGCACGTGACACTCACCTTCGTCGAGTTCGAGATCCTGACCGCGCTCGCCGAGCACCCCGGACGCGTGCTCTCGCGCACGATGCTGCTCGAGCGGCTGTGGGGAGACTCGACCTACCGCGACCCGCGCACGATCGACGTCCACATCCGCCACCTGCGCGAGAAGATCGAGGCCGACCCGCCCGAGCCGCGGCTGCTCCTGACGGTTCGAGGCGTCGGCTACCGCATGCGCGACCGGTGAGCGCGCGCGTCCCGAGCCTGCGTCCGCGATCGCTCCAGACCCGCCTGGCGCTGCTCTTCGTGGGCGTCGCGGCGCTCGCGTTCTCGATCATCTTCTTCTACGTCGTGCCGCAGCTTCGCTCGGAGCTCGAGGCGCAGGAGATGCGCGACCTCGCGCTGGCGGTGGCGGCGTCGGAGACGACGCTCCAGTCGGCGCTCGTGGGCGAGATCGCCGCCCGCGACCTCGACGAGCTCGTGCGCTCCGTGGCCGACAACGCCGAGGCCGACGTCACCCTTCTCAGCGTGCGCGACCGCTCTGGCGGCGGCGATGAGGCCGCCTTCACGGTCCTGTCCGACTCGCGCGCGGGGCGCCAGATCAACGAGAACTTCGAGCTCGCGCGCCAGGCGGCGCGCACCCGGCGCGTGCAGACCCTGCTGTCGCCGAGCGCCGTTGCATCGGTCGGCCAGGCCGCACAGCCGATCCTCTATCGCGGTCAGGCGAACTGGGTCGCGCTCTACTCGCGCTCGCTGGCGGACGTCGGCCAGACGGTGCGGCTGATCCGCAACCAGGTCGCGGTGGCGACCTCGATCGCACTGCTCGTGGCGATGCTGGGGGGCTATGCGATCGCACGCATGCTCGCGCGGCGCGTGCGGCGGCTCGAAGAGGCCGCCCGCCGCGTCGCCTCCGGGGAGTCGGTGGAGCCCCTGCCGGTCGACGCCGAGGACGAGCTCGGGCGCCTGACGCGCACATTCAACGAGATGCAGGCACAGCTCGCGCAGCTCGACACCGCTCGGCGCGACTTCATCGCCACCGCCTCGCATGAGCTGCGCACGCCGATCTTCTCGCTCGGGGGCTTCATCGAGCTGCTCCAGGACGAGGAGATCGATCCCAATACCCGCGAGGAGTTCCTGACCGCGATGCGCGGGCAGGTCGAGCGCCTCCAGAAGCTCGCGGTCGACCTGCTCGACCTCTCGCGGCTCGACGCCGGGTCGCTCCAGTTGCAGCGTGAGACGGTCGATATAGGGGATCTGGCCCGCGCTATCGTCGGCGAGTTCATGCCCGCGGTCTCAAACCACCGCACGGCACTGGACCTACGGCTCCCACCCGGGGAGGTTGAGGCGTTCTGCGACCGAGAGCGGGTGGCCCAGATCATGCGGATCCTGCTCGACAACGCGCTGCGCCACACGCCCGAGGGCACCTCCGTGGCCGTCACGGCCGCCCGTCGCAACGGCACTGCCGAGTTCACCGTCGCGGACGCCGGGCCGGGCCTCGAGCGAGAGGCGATCGATCAGCTCTTCGAGCGCTTCTACACCGCCGACGGCGCGCGCGGCTCGGGCCTCGGCCTCGCGATCGCCAAGGAGCTCGCCGAGCGGATGCGGGGCCGGATCGAGGTGGCCTCGAGACCAGGCGCGACGGCCTTCACGCTCGCTCTGCCGGGCGAGCCGGAGCGGCCGTGATCGTGAGATCGGGGAGCGTCCCTGCGGTCGTGCTGGTGTCCTTGCTGGCGACCGGCTGTGGGCTGCTCGGCGAGGACGAGCCGCAGGCCACGCGCACGGTCGAGAAGACGCGCGTCGAGGTCGTCGAGGGCCTCGGCAAGAACGACTCATTCGATCCGGCGTCGATCTACCGGCGCCTGTCGCCGGGAGTCGTCACCGTGTCGTCGCGCTTCGGCAACGGCGCACCGAGCCCGCTCGACCCGAGCGGCGGCGAGCAGGCGGGGCTCGGCTCGGGATTCGTGGTCGACGGCGAGGGCCGCATCCTCACGAACGCGCACGTCGTGACTACCGGGGACGGTGCACGGCCCCAGCGCGCGGACCAGGTATACGTCGAGTTCGCCGACGGCAACCG
>JACCXP010000364.1 GCA_013696905.1 Thermoleophilaceae bacterium | reverse complement strand
GCACCGCCGCTTCTTCATCCCTAGGGTCGAATCGTGTTCCACATCGAGCAGCGGCCCGAGGTGCGCAGGCGTCTGCTCGGGCGGGCCCGCAAGGACCACCGGATCGTAGGCGCGGCGGTGACCGGATCCGCGGCACGTGACGCCGAGGATTGGTGGTCTGATGTCGACCTGTTCTTCGGGGTGGCCGACGCCGTGCCCGTGACCGAGGTGCTCGGCGACTGGAGCGCGTTCGTGTATCGCGAGCTGGGCGCGATCCACCACTTCGACCTCCACGCGGGCCCGGCCGTCTACCGGGCCTTCCTCCTCGACGGCCTCCTCGAGGTCGATCTCGGGTTCACGGCAGCGGACGAGTTCGGTCCCCTCGGGGACGGTGACTTCAGCGTGGTCTTCGGCGACCCGGTGCCGCGGCGGCTCGGCACGTTCGACCAGGGGCACGTGATCGGCCTCGCCTGGCATCACGTGTTGCACGCCCGGATCTGCATCGAGCGCGGTGCCCGCTGGCAGGCGGAGTACTGGATCAGTGCGCTCCGCGACCACATCCTGACCCTGGCGTGCCATCGGCTGGGCCACCCGACGTCGTATGCCAAGGGCGCGGACCTGCTGCCGGCCGGCGTCACCGGCCGCCTGCAGGAGGCGCTCGTGCGCACCATCGACTCCGACGAGCTGGTCCGCGCCCTCGCGGCAGCCACGAGGGTCCTGCTTGACGAGCTGGCCGCCGCCGATCCCGAGGTCGCGGCCGCGCTCAAGCGGTCGTTGCTCGACATGGCGGCCCTCACCTAGCGGCCACCGCGCTCGAGCACGGCACAACAGCCCGAGCCTTGGCGACCTCTGCGCGCTCACGCCGCACGGCTTGGACGGTCCTCGCTCGCCAAGAGCACGCTCCTAAGCTCCGCCAGCACCTCCTTCGCCCACCGCATCGAGACCGTGCCGTCCTCGAGCAGACGGAGCACGGCCTCACCGACCTTGCGCCGCGCCCAGCACCAGCCCGGCCCACCGCCGAGCAGTGTCGCCACCGCGGCGATCGAAACCCTCGCCCGATACGGCCGGTGAGCCGGCTCGCGCACGTCGACGGCGAGCTCGAAGCGCCCGTCGCGAAGCGCCCACAGGCCGGCGCGCACGCCGCACATCTGCGAGCCGTGCTGGAGCCCGGACGCGTGCTCGAACCAACACTCGGGGTCGAGCTCGACGAGCAGCTGCTGACCGCTCGCGGTGGTCAGGACGACCCGTCCCGGGCCGTCGATCTGGATGCCCATGTGGGTCTCCTCTCGTTGATGTGGAGAGCGGCGCGAAGCCGCTTAGCGCTCGAGGCCGAGCGCGGCACGCGCCCAGCGCCTTGCCTCGAGGAAGGCCTCGCCGTGCAGCTCGCGCCCGACCGGGCCACCGCCGAGCGCCGAGGCGAGGTCATACAGCCGCCCGCCCTTGCCGCAAGCCCCGAAGCACCACCAGCCCCGCTCGGGCTCCGCGTAGACGAGGCACGAGGGTGTGCGCTCCTCGTGCAGCGGGCACAGCACGTGCCCGCCCCGCTCGGGGACCGAGAGCCCCGTGAGGACGCGGAAGTACTCGGGCGGGGCGATCCTGTCTGCCTCGTCGGCCGCGAGCGCCGGCGAGCGACGAGGCGTCGCCTCGGCGACCGGCTTCGGGTCAGCGGGCAGCGCGTCGAGCAGCTCGCTCGGAGAGAGCGCGCGGCCGGCGAGGTCCGCGAACACGACCCGGCACGAGCGCCCGACCTTGCCGTTGACCGTGCCGGGGAGGCGCAGCGAGCGCCCGCGGTCGGTCGCCTGCATGTCGCCGCCAAGGCCACGCGCGAGGCGGCGGTTGGCAGCGTCGATGCGCTCGCCCTCGAGATCGGACGACAGGCGCCAGTAGGCGTGCACGCCGCCAGAGCCCGAGGCGACGACGAGGTGTGGGCGCTGCGCGAAGGCGCGCAGGCGGGCGATCTGGTGGGCGTCGTCGATGTCGACCCAGACGACGGCGCCCGAGGTGACCGCGTGCTTGCCGGGCTCGGGCTCCGCTCGCGTGAGCGGGCTCGCGAAAACCTCGTCGCCCGCCTCGCGGTGGCGGCGCGCCAGGCGGGTAACCGCGCGCTGGTCGCCGGCCCTCGGGAAGTAGGCGGGGTCCCGACGCGAGGTCGTCATCGCAAGCTTCGCGCCGCGGTCAGTTCGCTTCGCCGCCCACAGCTCGACGAGCCCGGGACGCCCCTTGTGCAGGCAGCGCGCATAGAGGGCGACCTGGACATCTGGGCCGAGCGCCTCGGCGCGGCGCAGGCCGTTCGCGTAGACGACGTGGCACACCCCGGGCGCCTCGGCCTCGCGGGAAGCGCGAGCGGCCGCGGGCCGGTCGATGGTCTTTGCCATGTCTGCCCCCCTCAGGCCGCGAGCTCTGACTCGTCGGCGAGCCGGCAGCGGCGTGGGTGGCGCAGGTACTCGGCGGCGACGGCGCGCGCCTCGCGAAGCCCCTCCCCCTCGCCGAGCAGCGCCAGGCAGCGGGCTCTCTGGCCGGGCGCGTCGTCGACCAGCGCCCGGCCGATCAAGAGGAGCGTGTGGGTCGTTCCACCCTCGTCGCGGTAGGTGCGGATCACGGCGGCCACCTCAGACCCCGAGCTCGTGCGGGTCTGCCTCGAGCACCTGTGCGAGCGCGACGGCGTGCTCGTAGGAGAGCGTGCGCGCGAGGCGTCGCTTTTTGGTCTTCGAGCAGACCGAGGGCTCGAGCCCGACGCGGCGCAGGAGCCAGGTCGTCTCCGGCTTGCCGCGAGCTGTCAGGAAGCCGCCGCGCTCGCAGACCGCGCTCAGGGTCAGGCCGTGACGCAGCCGCTCGAGCAGCACCCGCTGCGCCGGTCGTGCCGAGACGCGCTCGAGGCCGTAGCCGCGGCGCACCTCGGCGAGCAGGCGCACACCCTGCTTCGGCGAGAGCCGCGGCGGCCCACCCGCCCCATCCGCCAGCTCGAGCGCGAGCGCCGCCGCCTGGACGGGGCGAAGGACGCGCTCCGCGAGGTCGTTGACGAGCGCGGCGACGTCGTCCTCGTACCCCGCCTCTGAGACGACGGCCATCACCTCGGGAGTCGAGACCGCCGTCACGGTCGCGCACAGGCCGGCGAGCGCCTCGGGGGAGCGGTAGGCGGAAGGGCCGGTCGGTGGGACGACGCGCTCGATCCAGCCGAGGCCGAACGTCGGGCGCAGCCCGAGCTCGTACTGGACGAGCGTGCCGCGGTCGCGCACGAACACCTCCCGGCGACCCGCGTCGAGCTCGACCGAGAAGGGCCGCTTCGGATCGTCTGACAGGGCCTCGAGCGGCAGCGAGCCGACCGTCTCGGGCGCCGCTCGGCGGCTCCGTCGGGGCGCCGGGTAGACCGGCTCGGCGAGCTCGAGATAGCCGTCAAGCGAGGGTGTTGAGAGCTCGAGTGCTTCGGTCATCGGAGGTTCCTCCTTGGCTTTGACCGGCTTGATGGCGCGGCAAGCTACACCTGCTGTCAAGACGGAAAGGGAATAGA
>JACCXP010000148.1 GCA_013696905.1 Thermoleophilaceae bacterium | reverse complement strand
ACCGCGGCACGCACGTTGCGAAACGCGCGCGGGCTCGAGTAGAAGGGCCGCGCGCGCTCCGAGAGCTCGACCAGGATGTAGTCGGGCTCGAGCAGGCGGCCGCGGCCGAGCGCGTAGAGGTCGTCGCGGTGGGACAGGTGCGGCGTGAAGATGTTGAGCGCGGCGACCGAAGCGCCTGGCGGGATCAGCGCCATCGCCTCGTAGCCTGCGCGCTCGGCCGGTGAGCGCGCGTAGAAGCTCGCGCTCGAGAGGGCGCCGAACGGCGACAGCGCGGCGCTCGCGGCCATGTTGAGGGCGACAACGACTGCGGCCGCCGCCGGGGCCGCGCGGCGCGGGTCGAAGCCGGCCAGCCCGCCGAGGTTGCGCAGGCCGTCCGCCGCGCCCATGACGAGGATCGGCGCGATCATCAGCGAGTAATGGAAGCCCGTGCCCCAGAGGTTCGGGTTCGAGGACAGCATGCGCTCGGCGAGCAGTGGCACGGTGAGGATCGCAAGCGGCGAGACCAGCACGAGCCCCAGGAAGGGGACGAATAGGAGCGCGATCGTCGCCAGCTTGCGCGCGCCGCCCTCGGCGAAGAAGACCTCGAACGGCAGCAGCGGGTCGCGCGCCATGTTGAGCAGGGCGTCGCCGAGGCCTGTGCCGAGCGCGTCGTAGCTCCAGTGCACGTACCCGGCGCCGCCGCCCGCCCACGGCATCAACACGCGCGTGACGACGACGAACGAGGCGAGGCCGATCGCGAGCGTGGCCGCACCCTGGCGCCAGTGCCGTCGCACCAGCAGGTAGATCCCGAGAAAGACGACGAACACGGCCAGGTCCTCCTTCACCGCCAGCAGTGGGAACAGCAGCAGGAAGAACGCCCCGAATCGCTCGCGATCCGCCGCAAGCACGAGGGCGGCGATCAGCAGCGGCGCGAAGGCGATGTTGTGGAAGTCGAAGCCGACGGCGGAGTGCACTCCCCAGAACAGCAGGTAGGCGGCCACGAGCGCGTAGGCGGCGAGCCGTCCGACCCGCGGCAGGCAGTAGAGGAAGACCGGCACGGCCGAGGCCGCCACGAGTGCGGCTTGGGCGATCAGCAGCATGCGCACGTCGCTCCACACCCAGTACAGCGGCGCGAGCGCGGCCAGGATCGGGTCGAAGTGGTCCCCGAGCACGTTCGGCAGGCGCAGCAGCACAGTCGTGCGCGGTCCCTCGAGGCGCGAGTAGTGCCAGACGGCCTGGTCGTAGAGGGCGAGGTCCGAGCTCGACTGCAGGTCGGCGTGGCGCAGGATCGCGTATGCGGCGTAGACGAGCGCCGCGAGCAGCGATCCCGCCAGCAGCAGCGGCTCGCGCCGGTGCAACCGCCGGCCGGCCGCCTCAGCCGGTGCTGAGTGAGCGGGAGGCGGTGAGGTCCGCATAGACGAGGGCGGTTCGGCGCGCGACGTCGTCCCAGTCGAAGTGAAGGACATGGGCCGAGGCCGCGGTCACGAGACGCCGACTCAGGCGGCGGTCGGTGAGCAGTCGGATCGCCGCGTCGGCGAGCGCCTCGGGGTCGCTCGCGCGGAAGCGCAGGCCGGCTCGCTCGTGCGGCACCACCTCGCGCAGGCCGCCGGTGTCCGCCACGAGGCACGGGCAGCCGGCGGCCATCGCCTCGAGCGCGACCAGCCCGAAGGGCTCGTAGATCGAGGGCACGACGGCCAGGTCGGCCACGCGGTAGAGGCCGCGCAACACGTCGTCGCCGACCCAGCCGAGGAACTCGCCGTGGCGATCGAGCCCGAGCGCCGCGGCCTGCGCGCGCAGCTCCGCCTCGTGCGTTCCCGAGCCCGCCACCACGAAGCGAACGTCGCCGAGCCGCTCGATCATGCCCGGCAGGGCCTCGAGCGCGAGCTGGAAGCCCTTCTCGTAGACGAGGCGGCCGATCAGCAGCACCAGGCGCTCGCCCGGGCCGGCGAAGCGCCGGCGCAGCGCCACGAGATCCTCGGCGACGACGTGCTCGACGGGGTCGATGCCGTTGGGTATCACCTCGATCGGCTCCTGCTCGATCCCGAACACGTCGGCGACGTGGCCCTGCATGTAGCGCGAGCAGACGATCACGCGGTCGGCGCGATTCGCCATCCAGCGCTCCTCCGCGTGGATGTGCGATTGCGGGTAGCTCTCCACCCACCCCTGGTGTCGGCCGTGCTCGGTCGCGTGGATCGTCACGAGCAGCGGGCAGCGAAAGCGCCGTGCCAGGTGGTCGCCGGCCGCCGCGACGAGCCAGTCGTGCCCGTGCACGAGGTCGAAGCGGTGCTCGTCGCCGAGCTCGACGCCAGCCGCCAGCAGGTCGACGTTCATCTGCGCGACCCAGGCGAGAAAGCGATCCAGCTGCGCGGGGCGCTCGGGCTCGCGCACGCGGTGCACGTGCACCCCGCCGAGGTGCTCCTCGGGCGGCGAGAGCTCGGTCCCGCGTGTGAGCACGTGCACGTCGACGCCGGTCGCGGCGAGACCCTCGGCCAGCTTGCGCACGTGGCGAGCGAGCCCGCCCTCGATTAGCGGCGGGTACTCCCACGAGAGGATCAGCGCGCGCACGGCGGCGATGGTAGGCGCCGCCGGACGATCCCCGGGTAGGCCGGGAAAGGGTCGCCAAGCGACATCAAGGCGGCCCGTCCAGCGGCCGCTCAAGGCCCGAGCAGCGGGGCGACCTCGATCGCCGGTGCCAGCCCGCGCGCCGTCGGAGTTAACGGGCCGC
>JACCXP010000352.1 GCA_013696905.1 Thermoleophilaceae bacterium | reverse complement strand
CGCGGCGCCGCGTGCGGCGGCCTCGAGGTACACGACGGGCGCCACGTCGAGCGCCCCGACGTGAGGATGAAGCCCCGCGTGAGCGCGCAGGTCGACGCGCGTGAGCGCGGCGCGCGCCCCCGCGAGGAGCGCCTGCGCGACCTCTCCCTGGCGCGCCGCGAGCGAGAAGACGCTGCGCCCGTGATCGGCGTCCGAGTGCACGTCGAGGACGCGTGCGGGCGCGAATGCGTCCGCGATCGCAGCGATCTTCGCGGCGTCACCGCCCTCGCTGACGTTCGGCACGGCGAGCAGGAGCGGGCGGGTGGGCGGCATTAGACTCGGGCTCCGCGGCTCCGTAGCTCAGCCGGTTAGAGCGCACCACTCATAATGGTGAGGTCGGTGGTTCGAGTCCACCCGGAGCTATACCAGTCGCAGAACGGTATTCGCTCCATGGTGGGGTTCTTCGAAGATTGCGAGCACGAACACCAGCCGAACACCGGATCAGCTTGCCAGCTCCGCGCGCCAGCGTCTGGGCTGCTCGCGGGCCTGCAGAATCTGCTCCTCAGCAGACAGCGCTGGCAGTCCCCGGAGCTCCCGGATCACGTGCGTGTACGTGTTGACCGTCATCTGGGGGCTGTGGCCCATCTGCTCCGCCAGCTCGGGAATCGACAGGCCCGCGCGGATCTGCAGGCTTGCGAACGCATGGCGCAGGTCGTAGGGCGGCAGTGGCTCGATCCCCGCGTGCTCGCGGGCCGCGTGCCACACCCTCCGCCGCCAGTTCTGATAGTCGTGGCGGAGCCAGGGTCGGCCGTCTCGCCGGGGAAACAGCAGTGCTCGCCCGGACGGGCGACCGACCGCGAGCAGGCACTCTGCGACGTCGCGCCGCACGGGCTCCAGTAGGTCGATCGCCCGGGGATGAAAGCCGCGGACCTTCTGACCCGCCACGATCTCGCCGTCGATGTTTCGCTGCTCGATCAGCAGCGTGTTGCAGCGCACGTGGCGGACCTCCAGCGCTAATAGCTCCTCCGGCACTCGCAGCCCCTGGTAGGCGACGAGCGAGATCATCGTCGCCGCGTACAGCCGACCCTCGGCGAGCAGCACCGACCGGACGGCCTCCACCTGGGCGGGGGCGAGACAGACCACGGCCGTCTCCCGCTTGGCGGAGGGCTTCTTGACGTGCTTCACCGGATTGTCCGGCACCCACCGCCACAGGACCGCCTGGCGGAACATGGCTTGCAGCACCACCATCGAGACCCGCGTCGAGTCGCGGCCCACCCCGGCCCGCTCAAGATCTGCGCGAAAGCCGGCGACCGCCTCGGGCGTCAGCTCACGCAGGCGGAGTCGACCGAGCCTCGGGATCACGTAGCGGTCGAGCCCCCTGGCGTAGTTGCCGAGCGTGTTGCGCGCCAGGTTCGGCTTCGCGTACTTCTCCCACCATTCGACCGCGAGCTCCTCCACCGTACGATTGCCGGCCTCCATCAGCGCGAGCTCGCCGAGCGCCTTGCGGCGCTTGATCGCCGCGTCGAACAGGTCGGCGTCGCCCTTGCGCTTGAACGTCTGCGCGTGCTGGCGCGAGCCCCTGCCGCCCTCCCGCCATCGAACCTCCCAGCCGCCTTCAGCTCGATGGACGCTCACGCAGCCTCCTCCCCCCGGCTTGCCTCGAGATCGGCCGTGAATCTACAGGTCCGTGTGTCCGGTCGGCGGGAACCGACCGGCTCATATGCCGGTGCAGGTGGGCGTGCGACCACCGCATGCAGCCGCTTCCATTCAGTGAGAGCCTCCCGAGTGATGCGGAGGCGCCCACCAATCTTGTAAGCGTTCAGGTGACCGCGTTCGATCTCGCGGTAGATCAGGGTGCGGGAGAGGCCCGTTTGCTGGGCGGCCTGGCGAGGCGAAAGGTCCGCCGTCACGGCGACCTCGTCGGCCGCATCCGCTCATTCCTCACGCCGCCACGCTCCTAACCGGCGCCCAGCGCTCGGCGGTGAGACGCTCGAGCAGCTCGATCACGCCGAGGTGCTGCAGGGCGTGCGCGAGCTCCGCGCGGTGGCGAGGCTCGAGGTAGGGCAGCAGGTCAAGCCGCCCGTCGTCGAAGGCGCGATGACAGCGGAAGCGACACAGCGGAACGACGCAGTCGGGGTGGTCGCAGCCCCCCCGGGCCCGCGGGGTGACGTGGGCGGGATCGACACCGTCGCGGGCGCCGCAGACGAGGCAGGGCAAGCCTGACACCTTGAGGCGCTGGGCTTTGGAGGTGGGCGAGAACGCTCGCGAGCTAGGAAACGCGCCGCTGCGAAGAGGCACACGCCTTAACAGCAGCGCCTCTCGTCGGGGTGGCGGGCCGGGCCGGAGCGGTCTGCGCTTCACCGTCGCGGCCCTCGCCGTCGCTCGCGATCGGCGTCGACGCCGCATTGTGGGCATTCGTTGACCCCCGCCATGGCGGAGTGATAACAGCCGTTTCGGTAGGAGAGGGTCTGGCTCTCGCGTCGGCGAGGCCCGGTAGCGCCTCGGCCTTGCACCCACGGCGGGCCGCGTGGTGTCGCTTCTCGCGCGCGCGAAGCGAACACGGCGCTATTCGGCGTTTTCGGCGTCCTCCTGAGCCGCAGCTTCGGACCCAGGAGCAGGCCCGGCGGGCCCCGCGACGACCTCCGACGCAGTTAGGCCAGCAGCTTTGAGCAGCTGCGCGAGGCGGCCTATCTCACTGGACGCGGGCGTCGTCGTCAGCTCTGACAGCATCGTGGCCCACATCTCTTCGAGCGGAAGAAACCCCACCGAGCAGCCCTTCAGGTTCGCTGAGATCGTTGGATCCCGCGTCCACGCTTCAGCGTTGCCCTTGAGACGGGTGACCGCGATCCGGTAGGTGAAGTCGCGCTCTCCGGTGAGCTCGAGGATGGCCTCGCGAAAGGCCTCGTTCCACTTCGGAGCCCACAACTCTCGAAAGTGCCGCCATGTCGCCCGCTTAGAGTTCT
>JACCXP010000323.1 GCA_013696905.1 Thermoleophilaceae bacterium | reverse complement strand
TACCCCCGAGAGCTCTCCGCTGACCGTCGCCTTGCAATGCAAGGGATGCGCCGTGCGTGGCCGAACTTGTGGATGTCGTGGCCACTGTCGCCAACTCTCCCGAGGTCAACAGCCGCTTCGAGCACCTCGTGCTCGACTTCCTCGCCTACCTCGAGTTCGAGCGCGGGCTGTCGCGCAACACGCTCGAGGCATACCGCGGCGACCTGCTCCAGTTCGGGCGCTTCCTGCAGTCGCGCGCTCGGACCGCCGAGACTGCCGAGGCGTCGGACGTCGCCGAGTTCCTGGGCTCGCTCACCGGCGGCAACGGGCAGCACGCATCGCCGGCGACGATCCACCGCAAGTCGGCCTGCCTGCGCTCGTTCTACCGGCACCTGCGCCGCGAGGGAGTTCGCGACTCCGATCCCACGGCAGCGCTCAGCGCGCCGCGCCGCGGGCGCCGGCTGCCGCACGTGTTGACGCGCGGCGAGATCGCGAAGCTGCTCGACCAGCCGGCCGGCGATGATCCGGCCGACCTGCGCGACCGCGCCCTGCTCGAGGTCATGTATGCGTGCGGTCTGCGCGCGTCCGAGGTGATCGGCCTCGAGCTCGCCGACATCGACCTCGAGGCACAGGTGCTGCGCGCGCGCGGCAAGGGCGCGAAGGAGCGCCTCGTGCCGATCGGCAGCACGGCGGTCCAGGCGGTAGCCGCGTATCTCGAGCGCGGTCGCCCAGAGCTCGTGCACGGGCGCCCTGAGCGCCAGGTGTTCGTCAACTTCCGCGGCTCGATGCTCACGCGCCAGGGCCTCTACAAGATCGTCCAGCGCCACGCCGTGCAGGCGGGGCTCGAAGGCAAGATGAGCCCGCACACGCTGCGCCACACGTTCGCGACCCACCTGCTCGCCGGAGGCTGCGACCTGCGCTCGGTTCAGGAGATGCTCGGGCACGCCGACGTCGCGACGACCCAGCTCTACACGCACCTCTCGTCAGAGCGTCTCAAGGACGTCTACTTCAAGGCGCACCCCCGCGCGGTCACCGCCCGTGGGCCGCGGGGATCCGCGCGTCGCGCGGCGTCATGACCGGCGGGCCCAGCGGGCCTGCTAGAACGTCGCGATGCAACCTGGGGGTCGCGCCTTCGTAGTCGTGCTCGATGCCTGCGGCGTCGGGGCGCTGCCCGACGCCGCCGACTACGGCGACGCCGGCGCGAACACGCTCGCGCACCTCGCACAGGCGAGCGGCGGCCTCGACCTGCCAACGCTCGAGCGGCTCGGCCTCGGCAACGTGGCCGATCTGCTCGGAGTGGCGCCATCCGGCGACCCGGTCGCGCATGGGCGCCTCGCTCCGCTCGGCGGCGGAAAGGACACTACGGCCGGGCACTGGGAGCTGATGGGCGCCTCGACCGTCGCGCCGCCGGTGTACCCGAACGGCTTCCCCGCCGAGGTGATCGACGCCTTCACCGCCGCCACGGGCCGGGGCGTGCTCGGCAATGCCGCGAGCGAGGGCCTCGCCGCGATCGCGGCGCATGGCGCGCGCCAGCTCGAGACCGGCGAGCTGATCGTCTACACGTCGCAGGACTCCGTCTTCCAGGTGGCGGCGCACACGAGCGTGCTCTCGGAGCAGGAGCTCCACCGCCACTGCGCGACCGCACGGGTGATCCTCTCGGGAGAGCACGCTGTCGGGCGGGTGATCGCGCGTCCGTTCGAGGGCGAGCCCGGCGCCTTCAAGCGCACCGCGGGGCGGCGCGACTTCGCGCTTCCGCCCCCCGGGCCCACCTACCTCGACGAGCTGCGCGACCGTGACGTGCCCGTGCACGCGGTCGGCAAGGTGGGCCAGGTGTTCGCCGGCCAGGGCATCGAGTTCGACCATCCGGCGCCCGACAACCCGAGCGGCATCGCCGCCACGACCGAGCTGATCGACGGCCTCGCCGAGGGCCTCGTCTTCACCAACCTCGTCGATACGGACCAGGTCTACGGCCACCGCAAGGACGTCGCGGGCTTCCACGGCGCACTGCGGGAGATCGACGCGGCGGTCGCGCGCTGGATCCAGGCGCTGCGCGCGCGCGACCTGCTGGTACTGACCGCCGACCACGGCTGCGATCCGGCCCACCCCGGCAGCGATCACACGCGCGAGTACGTGCCGCTGCTTGCGGCCTTCGAGGGACACGCGGGCCGGCCCGTCGAGGGCCCGATGGCGCGCGTCGGGGCGAGCGTCCTCGCCTGGCTCACGGGCGCGCGCTCGGCCCTCCCGGGCGAGCCCTTCGTCGCCTGAGGCGATCAATAGCCTGAGGGCATGCCCGAGCTGCCAGAGGTGGAGACGATCCGCGGCCAGCTGGCTCCGGCGGTCGAGGGCCGGACGCTGACCTCGCTCGAGGTGCACGACGCGCGCTGGTGCGCTCCCGCGGCGCCCGCGGAGGTCGCCGCCGCAGTCGCAGGCCGTCGCCTCGAGCGCCTCAGGCGCCGCGGCAAGTACCTCTCGTGGCAGCTCGAGGGCGATGTCTACCTCGTCATGCACCTGCGCATGACCGGCAACCTCCTGCTGGGCGTCCCCGGAGAGCCGGCGCGCCCGCACGAGCGCGTGCGCATGTGCTTCGACGCCGCCCCGACGGTGCTCTTCTGCGATCCGCGTCGCTTCGGCACGGGCATCGTGCTCGCGGGGAGCGATGTGCACGAGCGCTACTACGCGGCCCGGCTCGGAGTCGAGCCGCTCGACCCCGAGTTCACGAGCGAGGCGCTGAGAGCTCTCGCGGCCGGGAGGCGGGCGCCGGTGAAGGCGTTCCTCCTGTCACAGGAGCGGATCGCGGGCGTCGGCAACATCTACGCCGACGAGGCCCTCTTCCGCGCGCGGATCCACCCGCTGCGCCCCGTCGGGACGCTGTCGCGGCGGCAGTTCGGCGAGCTGCGCGACGCGGTCGTCGAATCGCTCGAGGCCGGGATCGACGCCCGCGGCGCCACGATCGACGACTTCCGACACGCCGACGGCGCGCGCGGCTCGTTCCAGGACGCTTTCCTGGTGCACCGTCGGGAGGGCGAGCCGTGTCCGCGCTGTGGGCGCCCGGTGGTCAAGCTGCGCGCGGCGGGCAGGGGCACCTACGTCTGTGAGCGCTGCCAGCCGCGTCCCCGCAGGCGCCGGCCGTAACAAACGCACCGATGTGCGTGTTCTACCTACGCCAGACACGGCAGGGCGCCAGTATCATCCGGCAACTCTTGAGGAGGCAGTAGCTCGTCGCACGGACGCGGGCGACTCCCCGTGAGGACAGGAAAGGACTCCGAGTGGGCGAGGGTTTCGAGGATGAGCGGCCCCTGTGGCCTGAGCGGGCCGAGCATCGCGAGGTGCGCCCCGGCGTACACGAGGCGCTCGCCGAGGTGCTCGACACGCTACGGCGCGACCGCGCGATGGCCGCCGACGCCGAGCACGCCGTCGTGCACGCGCTCGCGACCGCGCTCGAGGCGCGCGACAGCTCGGCGCGCGAGCACTCCGCTGCCGTCCATCGCCTCGCGGTGGCCGTCGCCGGGCGGCTCGCCGTCTCCCCCGAGTACCTCGCCGAGATCCGCGCCGTCGCGCTGCTGCACGACATCGGCAAGATCGGCCTCTCGGACGAGATCCTGACGAAGACCGGCGAGCTCTCAGCCAGGGAGCGCGAGCTGGTGCGCGAGCACCCGCTGATCGGCGAGCGCATCCTGCGTCCCTTTCCCGGTCTCGCGAAGGTCGCAGACGCCGTTCGCCACGAGCGCGAGCGTTGGGACGGCTCGGGCTATCCCGACGGGCTCGCGGGGGAGGCGATCCCGCTCGCGTCGCGCGTCGTCCAGGCATGTGAGGCCTTCCACGCGATGACGACCGACCGCCCGTACCGGCGGGCGCTGACGCGCGCCGAGGCGCTCGAGCGGATCGCTCGTCGCGTCGGAACCGACTTTGACGCCGACGTCGTCGAGGCGCTCGCCGGGTGCGTGGCCGACGGCGAGCCACGACAGTCCTACGAGCCGGCGGAGCAGCGGCCGCGGACTGCGGTCTGGCGGGAGGTCGACCTCTCGTGGCGCCACGACGCGGAGCTTCGCTCGCTGATCGCCGTGACCGCCGCGGTGGCCGCCGCGCCCCGCCTCGAGGAGGTGCTGTCGGTGGCCGCGGAGGAGTCGCGGCGCGCGCTCGGCGCTGCCTCGGTCTCGATCGTCCGCCTCGACGCCGGCGAGCGCCTGCGCACGCTCGCGACTGCGAAGGACGCGCGACTCGACGGTCGTGCGCCCGTCGAGCTGCCGCTCGAGCGACGCCTGCTCGACGAGCAGCGCACCCACCTCGTCGCGGTCGACTCGACGGCCTCCTCGCCCGAGGAGGTGGCGCGACTGAAGCGGCTCGGGCAGGAGTCGGCGCTAGGCGTGCCGATCGTCTACGAGGGCACCGCGTGGGGCTCGATCCTCGCCACCTCGGCTCCCGCCGCACCCCGTCTGGGAGCGCGCCAGGCCCGTTTCCTCGAGGCGATAGCGGGCCAGCTCGCCGTCGCGCTAGGCCGCTCGCAGCTCTTCTCGCGCATCGCCGCGCTCGCGTTCGAGGATCCTCTCACCGGGCTCGCCAACCGTCGTGCCCTCGACGAGAGCGTCGAGGCGGTCGTCGAGCGCGCGCTCGAGGCCGGCAGCGATGTCTCGCTGCTCTTCTGCGACGTCGACCGGCTGAAGGAGATCAACGACGTCTTCGGCCACGACGCGGGCGACCGCGCGCTCGTCGAGGTCGCCGAGGTGCTGTCCTCGGTCGCCCGCCATGAGCAGGGGTCGCTCGTCGCACGCATCGGCGGCGACGAATTCTGCGTCGTGCTCACGGATGCGAGCGTCGAGGCCGCGCGCCGCATGGCTCGGCGGGCCTCGGACCTGCTCGCCGAGCTCGGCCCACCCGCCGTCACGATGTCGAGCGGAGCCGCCTCGCTGCGCTCGGGCGCGCGCGACGCGGCTGACCTCTTCCGCGCCGCCGACGCCGCCCAGTAC
>JACCXP010000311.1 GCA_013696905.1 Thermoleophilaceae bacterium | reverse complement strand
CGAAGAACCTGCTCACCGCCCGAGCGGTGCTCGAGCAGCTCGCCGACGCGGGGCTCGACCATGACGGGCACGTGATAGCGCTCGGAGGCGGGGTCGTCGGCGACCTCGCCGGCTTCTGCGCCGCCGTCTACCAGCGCGGCGTGCGCTGGGTCGGCGTGCCGACGACGCTCGTCGCCCAGGTCGACTCGGCCTACGGCGGCAAGACCGGCGTCGACCTCCCGGAGGGAAAGAACTACGCCGGCGCTTACCACCAGCCGAGCGCCGTGCTGGTCGACCCGGCGGCGCTCGAGACGCTGCCGGGCGCCGAACGGGCGGCGGGCTACGCCGAGGTCGTGAAGACCGCCCTGATCGCGGGCGGCGCGCTGTGGGCGACCGTGCGCGCGGGCGGCGAGCCCGACGACGACGTCGTGCTCGGCTGCCTCGAGACGAAGCTCGCCGTGGTAGCGGCCGACGAGCGCGACGAGGGTGCGCGCCAGGTGCTCAACCTCGGCCACACGGTCGGCCACGCGATCGAGGCGGCCACGGGCTACCGGCGCTACCGCCACGGCGAGGCGATCGCCGTCGGGCTGCTGTGCGCGCTGCGCCTCTCGGGGCGCGCTGCGCTGCGCGCCGAGGTCGCCGAGCTGCTCTCCGCGCGCGGGCTCCCGACATCGTTCGAGCAAACAAGCCCCGAGCGGGTGATCGAGCTCGTCGCGCGCGACAAGAAGCGCCGCGGCTCGCGCGTGCCGTTCGTGCTGGTCGAGGCCCCGGGGGCGGTTACGCCGGGCCACGAGGTTGCGGAGGCCGACCTGCGTGCGGCTGTCGAGGAGGCGTTCGCCGGATGAGGAGCCGCGTGCAGGTGCTGCACGGGGTCAACCTCGACATGCTCGGGCGGCGCGAGGGCGAGCACTACGGCACGCTGACGCTGATGGAAGTCGAGCTCGCCGTCAAGCGCTTCGCCGGCGAGCTCGGCCTCGTCGAGCCGTTCTTCTTCCAGACCAACCACGAGGGCGAGTACTGCGAGGCGCTGCACAGCGCGGGCGAGATGGCGGACGCGCTGATCGTGAATCCCGGGGCCTGGACCCACTACTCGTGGGCGATCCGCGATGCCCTCGCGCTCGCCGGAGTGCCGGCGGTCGAGGTCCACCTGTCCACGGTGTCGCAGCGCGAGCAGTGGCGGCGGCTGTCGGTCGTCCGCGACCTGTGCGTGGGCACGGTCGAGGGCAAGGGGGTCGAGGGCTACCGCGAAGGGCTCGCGCTGCTCAAGGCGGAGCTCGAGCGGTGAGCGAGGAGCGGGCGGCGCGGCTCGAGCAACTCGTCGTCGGGCGCGAGCTCGACGCCTTGCTCGTGACGGACCTCGTCAACGTGCGCTACATCACGGGCTTCACGGGCACGAACGCCGCCTGCGTGGTCGGGCCCGGGTTGCGCATCTTCATCACCGACTTCCGCTACCTCGAGCAGGCCGAGCAGCAGGTCGCGGGCTTCGAGCACGTGCAGGGTCGCCAGGAGCTGCTCGCGGAGGTCGGCGAGCGGCTCGCCGGGCGGATCGGATTCGACGACGCCCACGTGACGGTGCGCCGTCACGGTCGCCTCGGTGAGCTGGTCGACGAGGGGGTCGAGCTGGTGGCCGAGGCCGGCCTCGTGGAGCAGCTCCGCGCGGTCAAGGATCGCGACGAGCTCGACGCGATCAGGCGCGCGGCGGCGCTGACGGACGAGGTCTACGAGCATCTGTGTCGCCGCGGCCTCGTCGGGCGCAGCGAGCGCGACGTGGCGATCGACCTCGAGCGCGAGATGCGAGCGCAGGGCGCCGAGGGGCCGTCGTTTCCCTCGATCGTCGCCTCGGGCGCGCACGGCGCGCTCCCGCACGCGAGCCCCCGCGACGAGCGCATCGCCTCGGGCGCGCTCGTGATCGTCGACATGGGCTGCGTCCTCGACGGCTACTGCTCCGACTGCACGCGCACCTTCGCGACCGGCAAGCTGTCGGACGAGGCGCGCGCCGTCTACGAGCTCGTGCTCGAGGCGCAGGACACGGCGCTCGCCGGGGTCGTCGCCGGGGCGCGCTGCCGCGAGGTCGATGCGCTCGCACGCGAGGCGATCGTCGCCGCCGGGCACGAGGAGCACTTCGGCCACGGCCTCGGCCACGGTGTCGGCCTCGAGATCCACGAGGCCCCGCGGCTCTCGCCGAGTGCGGGCGAGGAGGATCTCCTCGAGCAGGGCAGCGTCGTGACAGTCGAGCCGGGCGTCTACCTGCCGGGCAAGCTCGGGGTGCGGATCGAGGATCTCGTCGTCGTGGGCGCGGAGGGCCCGGAGGTCCTCAGCCGGTTTCCGAAGGGCCTGATCACACTGGGCGCGTAGTCGGGATGGGCGCCCAGGTGGCGGCAGCAGCCGCCGAGCGCCGGCGCATCCTGATGTCCGCGGGCGGCCTCGCGGCCGCGGTGATCGCCGGCCTCGCGGTGGGAGGTTTGGTCGGGCTCGAGGGCGGCTCGCGGCAGCTCGCGATCCCCGCGCTCGCGCTGCAGACGTTCCTGACGGTCGGCGCGATCCCCCGCCGCGAGGGCACCTCGGGCGTGCGCGACGGCGCGATCCTGCTCGCGCTGCACTACACGGTGCCGACGCTGCCGATGGTCGCCGTGGCGGTCTGGGTGGGGCTCGACGAGCCGCTCGGACTCGGCTTCCTGCTCGTAGCGATCGCGCCGCCCGCGGCGCTGATCCCGGCCTTCGCCTCCCGGCTCGAGATCGACGTGCGCAGCGTCCTTGTGTTCTGCCTGGCTGCATACGGCCTCTCGCTCGTGCTCACGCCCGCGGTGCTGCTGCTGGTGGTCGGCACGACCGTCGGCGTCGGCGGGATCGCCTCGACCGTCGGCATTGGCCTGATCGTTCCGTCGCTGCTCGGGCGCGTCGCGCACGAGCGGATCGTGCGCGTGTCGCAGACGATCCGCCGGCGCGTGGTGAACGGCACGGTCTTCCTGATCACGCTCGGGGCGGGCGGGGAGCTGATGAACGGGTTGGGCTCGGGAGAGGTCGGCCTGGTGAGCATCGCGCTGGTGGCGGTCGTGCTCACGCTCCGCAGCTTCGGCGGCGGCTGGCTGGCGGCGCGCATCGCCCCGCCCGGCCTCGACATCGCCGCGCGCATGGCGGGCGGCTTCAAGAACGTCGCACTCGCGGCAGCGGTCGGCGGCGCGCTGCTCGGGCCGGGCGCGGCGCTGCCGGGCCTGATCGGCTTCCTCGTCGACACCTCCTACTTCATGGCGCTCGCCTGGAAGCGCGCCGGCGAGCGCGCGGACGAGGTCTCGGCCGAGGGCTAGCTGACGTGCCTCACCACCTTCCGAACGGGATGAAGTAGGTCCGGGCCTACCGAGAGGCTGGGGGTTGTCGAAGCTCACTACCTCACGGAGGCCCGGATGCAGCACCGTAACGCTCGGCTCACACCGAACGGCCGCTACCAGATGGTCCGCCTCGTGGAAGAGCGGGGGTTCACGTTCGAGGCGGCCGCGGCCGCCTCGAACGTATCGAAGTCAACGGTCTGGGAGTGGGTCGGCCGCTGGCGTCGGGCCGACGCCGAGGCGCGCCGTTCGCACACCCGCCTCGAGGATCGCTGCTCGCGTCCGACACGCAGCCCGAGGAGGCTCGACGAGGCCGCTGAGCGGCGCATCTGCGCAGTGCGCCGGCGCACCGGCTGGGGCCCGCGGCTGATCGCCTCAGAGACCGGCCACCCCCACGCTACGGTCCACCGCACGCTGCGCCGCCATGGCCTCTCGCGCCGGCCGGCCGTGCCCCGTGAGACGGTGCTTCGCTACGAGTGGCCGTGCCCCGGCAACCTGTTGCACGTCGACGTCAAGCGCTTCGCACGCTTCTCCGAGCCCGGCCACGCCGTCACCGGCGATCGCACCCGTCGCTCTCGGCGAGCGGGCTGGATCTACGCCCATTCGGTCGTCGACGACTGCTCCCGCCTGGCCTACACCGAGCTCCACGGCGACGAGCGCGCCGCGACCGTCACCGCCTTCACCAGGCGGCGCTCGACTTCTTCCTCGAGCGCGGGATCGTCGCCGAGCGCCTGATGAGCGACAACGCCTTCTCCTACGTCAACAACCGCTCGCTACGCGAGCTGCTCGAGGCCCGCGCGATCCACCACCTGCGCACGAGGCCCTACACGCCGAAGACCAACGGCAAGGTCGAGCGTTACCAGCAGACGCTCGCTCGCGAATGGGGCTACGGCATGGCCTACCGCTCAAGCGAGGATCGCGATGGCGCCCTGCCACACTGGCTCGCCTACTACAACGAGCGCAGGCATCACTCAGCGATCGGTGACCGCCCGCCTATGGCTCGCGTTCGGAACGTCCTGGGGCAGGACAGCTAGCGCCTTGGCAGCGGGAAGCTCAGCGCGGGGCGAGGCGGTAGACCTGGCCGCCCTGGGAGACCACGTAGACGCGCCCGCGGCCGTCCTCTCCGAACGAGACCACGCCCTCCACGCGCGCCACGCCGAGCGGCCGGTCGCCGCTCGCGCGCGGTGTGCGCAGGCGCGCCGAGCGGATCTCACCGGTGCAGAGGTCCCCGTAGGCATAGCGGCCGTAGGCGCGCCCGAGCGCGCGATCGCGGAGCACGTAGCCGCCGATGATCGAGCATGCGCCGGTGTCGTGGGAGCGCTCGATCACCGGGCGCACGTGGCCTGGCGCCGACCCGCCGGAGAAGCGGCGGCTCGCCTCGAACACACTCCAGCCATAGTTCGCCCCCGAGCCGCGCCCGCGCCGCGCGTAGTCGACCTCCTCGACCTCCTCCTGACCGTTGTCGGCGATCGCGATGCCGCCGTCGCGGCGGTCGAACGAGAAGCGGTAGGGATTGCGTAGCCCGTAGGCGTAGATCTCGGGGCGGGCGCCCTGGCGGCCGACGAACGGGTTGTCGCGCGGCACCCGGTAGGGGCGTCCACCGGAGGCACGCGGATCGATGCGGATCAGCTTGCCGAGCAGCGTGCCGAGGTTCTGGCCGGCCTTGAAGGGGTCCCCGCCGCCGCCACCGTCACCGGGCGCTGCGTACAGCAGCCCGTCGGGGCCGAACTGCACCGTGCCGCCGTTGTGATTCGAGAATTGGCGGTGCTCGACCCGGATCACCTGGCGCCGTGACGCGGGGTCGACGCGGTTGGGGTCGCTTGCGCCGCGTGTGAGCTCGTCGATGCGGATGTCGCCCGTGCGGTCATTGAAGTACGCGTAGACCTTGCCGCTGCGCTCGTAGTCCGGTGCGAAGGCGATCGAGAGCAGCCCGCGCTCGCCGTCGGTCGCGACGTCAGTCGAGATGTCGAGGAACGGGCGTGCGAGCGTGCGGCCGTCGCGGACTATCCGCACGCGCCCGGCGCGCTCGACCACGAACACGCGGCGGCGGTCCGCGGGCGGCGCCGTCGCGTAGATGGGGGCGTCGAAGCGAGCGAAGCGCACGAGCCGCACGCCGCGGTCGGGGCGCTGTGCCGCGCGCGCCTCGGGTGCCGAGGCCGTCGGCTCGGACTGCGGCTCGCTGCTCGGCTCAGCCGCGCTCGGCCCGTCCCTGGCGCACCCCGAGACGGCGAGCAGCAGGGCGGCGAGGAGCGCCGCTGCGATCGTCGGGCGAGGCACCGAAGCGAGTATGGCAACGGGTGTGGCCCGCCACGCCGGTCGCCGGCGAGGCCGTCGTTGTGGCCAGGGTGACACCGTCCTTTGAGAAACGTCTGGGGTACGACAACGAATGTTGCGCCCCAGACAAGATCGTTGTCGTATCGCCTAGCGTCCGCGGAGAGGCCCGCTCTCCACCTGAGCGTGCCCTGGCATCCCGTCGCGCCGTTCGGTGACAAACGCAACCATCGAACGACGATCGACGCATGGGAGGCGGTCGTGCGGGCAAATCGCCCGCCGCCCACGGCTACGGTGCCGGCGATGGGTCGCCACCCGACACGGGTCTCTTCGCTGCAGACTGGCTACCGCGGTGGCCCGCGCTGGAGCGACGCCTACCACTGTGAATGGTCGACCGTGGTGGGCGATCGGGTGCGGCGCCTTCGAAACGCGCGTGGCTTGTCGCTGGCCGCGCTCGCTGACCTGGTCCACAAGCCGGAGGGTGGGAACTACTCGGCCGGCTACTTCTCGCGCCTCGAGCGCGGCTGGGCCAGTGCGCCGATGTACGTGTATCTCGGGATCGCTGCCGTGCTCGAGGTCGAGGCCGGCCGCCTGCTCGGCTCGGACGACGCGCAAAAGCCCATCACCGAGGCCGAGATGACGCTCGTGCGCTTCCTGAGGGGCGCCGACCTCCCCCCGCACGAGGTGCTGATGAGGATTGCGCGCCCGAGCACCCCTTAGCGGCCACTTTATGCGAACATGTGTTCGACCATGGTCGTGTGCGCGCTCATCCGCCGTTTCGCATTGATCGCCGCGCTCGAGCGCGGCGAGTCGCTGCTCTCGGAGCCCGTGGCGCTCGGTCCCGAGCCCGGGCGCCGACCCGTGATCGGGGAGGCGACGCCCGCGGCCGAGGCATTCGGGCTCTGGGCCGGCATGGGGGTGGGGGAGGCGCTCACGCGCTGCCCGAAGCTTCGGCTCGTTCCCCCGGACCCCGAGCGCGCGCGGTCGTTGTGGTCACGAGCGCTCGACCGGCTCGAGGGCGTCGGCGCGCAGCCCGAGTCCGATCGCGAGGGCGAGGCCTTCTTCGTCGCGGACGGCCTGCGCGGACTCCACGGCGGCCACCTCGAGGGCGTGCTCGCGGCCACCCGCGGGGCGCTCGGACCCCGGATCAGGCTCGGGGCGGCGCCGAGTCGCTTCGCCGCCTACGCCGCGGCGCTCAAGGCCCGCCCGCGCCGTAGTGAGATCGTGGCGGCGGGCGCCGTGCGCGCCTTCCTCGCGCCGCTCCCGGTCGGCACGCTACGCGCCCGTCCCGAGCTCTCAGACCTTCCTGGCACGCTCGAGCGCCTCGGCATAGGCACCCTCGGGCAGCTCTCGGCGCTGCCAACTCCCGCGCTCGTGGAGCGCTTCGGGCACCCGGGCCTGCTGGCGCTCGAGCTCGTGCACGGCCGCGACACGCCGCTCGTCCCGCGCCGCCCCCAAGAGCCCGTGGCCGAGCGGATCACGCTGCCTGAGGCGACGTCCGGCCAGCAGCTCGAGCGCTCACTCGAGCTGCTGATCGCGCGGCTGCTTGCCCGCCCCGAGCGACGCGGGCGCACGGTGCGCTCGCTCACCGTGTCCGCGCGCTTCGTCGAGGGCGGCACCTGGCGCGCCCCCGCGGCGCTGCGCGAG
>JACCXP010000285.1 GCA_013696905.1 Thermoleophilaceae bacterium | reverse complement strand
GGAAGACCCCGAACGCGTACACGAGCACGCCCCACGAGACGAGCTCCGTGAGGCCGAGCGACCACGCGAGGACCCAGCCGTAGTAGGAACGTCCTTCCTTGGGGCGAGCAGCCACGCCGGGCATTCTTGCGGTCATGGGTGTTCAAAGCTCACGACCTTCTCGGAGGTCCCGCAGGGGCCTCTTGGCGAAGGCAGAGTCTCGAGGGCCTGCGCCGTTTGGCTCTAGCAGACCACGAGGCGGCGAAGGAATCGAACCTTCCAAGCGGAGGGCTGCTCCGCCCTGCCGGTTTTGAAGACCGGATGGGCCACCAGACCCCTGCCACCCCACGGCGGCGGATTCTAGGTCCGAAAAGACGACGGCCCCCTGAGCGGGGGCCGTCGCAAAGGTGCTTGGCGCGTCGGTGAAGCTAGGCGCGGCGCGGTCCAGAGCGCTGGCCGACCACCACGCGGTAGATCAGCAGCAGCACGAGCGCGCCGCCGATGGCGCAGAGCCACGTCGAGATGTCGAAGAACTCGTCGACGTCGCCGATCCCGAGCGAGCTCCCGATGAAGCCGCCGAGCACGGCGCCGACGACCCCGATGATCGTCGTGACGATGAAGCCTCCCGGGTCGTTGCCCGGCATGATCGCCTTGGCGATCACTCCCGCGAGCAGACCCAGCACGATCCAGCCGATGATGCCCATTGCGAACCTCTTTCTGCGGCGAAGCTCGCCGCGACGGGTCACTGCGTCGTAATCGAAGACCGTTTCGGCCGCGATTTTGTTACTTGCTCGCTAAGTATCGCTTCAGTTCGCGAGGCCGTGCTCAAGCGCTCCCTTGACCCCGGCCTCGAGCGCGTTCAGCCTCTGCAGGGCGAGCGCCTCGGGCGAGCCGAAGCGCCGGCCGGGCACCGCGTCCGCGCCGTGGTGGGTGAGCACGCAGTGCGCGAGCGCGAGCGCCCTCGAGCGCGGGAAGCCCTCGATCCGAGCGATGCGCTCGGCGATCATCTCCTGCCCGAGCGCCACGTGCCCCACAAGCCGGCCTTCCTCGCTCAGCTCGATCTCGGCGCCGAGATCGAACTCGCGCAGCTTGCCGACGTCGTGCAGGAGCGCGGCGCAGATCAGCAGGTCGGAGTCGAGGCGCGGATGCAGCGTGCAGGTCTCAAGCGCGAGCGTCGCGACGGCGACCGTGTGCTCGAGCAGGCCGCCGAGGTAGGCGTGATGCCCCGCGCGCGTGCATGGCGCCCGCCGCAGCAAGCGGCGAAACGACTCGTCGGCGAGGAAGGAGCCGAGCAGGCGGCGGAGGTCGGTGTCGTGGACCTCGCGCGCGAGGTGCTCGAGGAAGCCGTCGAGCTCGTCGAGGTCGCGGTAGGCGACCGGCAGGAAGTCGGCCGGATCGGCCTCATCGACGCCGGCGTGGCGGATCTCTCGCAGCTCGACCTGGAGCTCGTCGCGGAAGCGCTCGACGCGGCCGGCGACGCGGACCAGATCTCCCCGCTCGAACTGGCCAGCCACGAAGTCGGCGTCGCGGAAGACCCGCGCCGGCAGCGCCCCCGAGCGATCGCGCAGCTCGACCGCAAGGTAGGCCGTGCCGGAGCGCGCGGTCAGGCGGTCCTTGCGCGTGCACGCGAAGACCCCGTCCACCTCGTCGCCCGCGCGCAGGAGCGCGAGCGCGGAGCCAGTCTCGGCGGTCGGGGCGGTCACGGAGACAATCTTGGGCCGCCCGTCGGACGGCGGGCACAGCGCTCGGGCTCCGCTACGGTTTCAAGCGATGGACAACGTCACCTGGACGGAGCGCCCAAAGCTGCGAAACCCGGTGCTCGTCTGCGCGTTCAAGGGCTGGAACGATGCCGGTGAGGCGGCGACCGCCGCGCTCGGCTACCTGCTCGACGCCTTCGACGCTCAGGAGTTCGCGCAGATCGACCCCGAGGAGTTCTTCGACTTCTCGGCGATCCGGCCGACCGTCGAGCTCCACGACGGGCGCTCCCGGATCATCAACTGGCCCGAGAACGCATTCCACGCCGCCCAGGTGACCGGCGCCGAGCGCGACCTCGTGCTGCTCCAGGGCGTCGAGCCCTCGCTGCGCTGGCGGGCCTTCTCCGAGGACGTGATCCGCACCGCGCGCCAGCTCGGCGTGCGGATGGTGATCACGCTCGGTGCGCTGCTGGCCGACGTTCCTCACTCGCGCCCGGTCTCGATCACCGGCCTCGCATCCGACGAGGCGCTGATCGAGCGCCTCGGCTTCGAGCGCTCGCGCTACGAGGGCCCGACCGGCATCGTCGGGGTCCTCCACGACGCCTGTGCTCGTGCCGACCTCGCCTCGGCAAGCCTGTGGGCGTCGGTGCCCCACTACGTCGCAGCGGCGCCCAACCCCAAGGCCGCGCTCGCGCTGATCCGTCGCTTCGAGGGAGTGGCGGAGGTGGCTGTCGACGCCGGTGCGCTCGAGGAGGCGACCGACGACTACGACCGCCAGGTCAACGCGGCGGTCGCCTCGGATCCCGACGTCAAGGCCTTCGTCGAGCGCCTCGAGCAGTCGATGGACGAGGCAGAGGACGACGCGCCGCCGCAGAAGATCCCCTCGGCCGATGCGATCGCACGCGACTTCCAGCGCTTCCTGCGTCAGCGCGGCCCGGAGGAGTAGAACCGCTCAGCCGCCCGCGCGCCGGCGGCGGTACCACCACACCACCGCGGCGAGCAGGCCGAGCGCGAGCGCGACGGTGACGGCCGTGCTGGCGGGGCCGACCGCGTCCGCGACCCTCTCGTAGTTGCTTCCGAGTGCCCAGCCCGCGCCGATCAGGGCGACGTTCCAGCCGGCAGATCCGAGCGTCGTGAGCGCGACGAAGCGCCCGAGCGGCATCTCCGAGAGGCCGGCGGGCACGGACACTACGCTGCGCGCGCCAGGCACGAAGCGCCCGCCGAACACGAGCCAGGCGCCGTAGCGGTCGAACCAGGCGTCGGCGCGGTCGAGGTCGGTCTCGCGCATGCGCAGCAGGCGCCCGTGGCGCAGCAGCAGTGGGCGCCCGCCGTGGCGAGCGCCCGCGTAGAGGAGCAGCGCGCCGAGCAGCGAGCCGATCGTGGCGGCCAGGACCGCCAGCCCGAAGACGAACTCGCCGCGGCTGACGTAGAACCCCGCCAGCGGCAGGATGACCTCGGAGGGAATCGGTGGGAAGACGTTCTCGACGAGGATCAGGCCGGCGAGGCCGGGATAGCCACCGCTCCTGATGATCCTTAAAGCCAGGTCGCCGATGCTCTCTCCTCAGATCTCTGCGGCGGGACAGACGATCCTGTAGTCGCAGAACGAACAGAGCTCGGGCGAGGGCCTCGGCTCGAACTCCTGTCGCATGATCCGCTGCGCGATGCTCTCGACCGTAGCGCGCACGCGCTCGAGCTCCTGCTCGGAGTGGGTCACCGGCACCTTCTCGTTGTCGAGCACGTAGTAGTAGCTCTGCGCGGAGGTCTCGAGCTGCCACGACTCGCGCGCGCCCATCTGGTAGAGCGAGAGTTGCACGTCCTCGCGCAGATCGGCCTCCGACTTCGAGCGCCCGGTCTTGTAGTCGATCAGCTCGTAGCCGCCATCGGGCAGGCGGTCGATCCGATCCACGCGCCCGCGCAGCAGGTGCGCGCCGAGCTTGAACGAGAAGGGGCGCTCGAACCACAACGGCTCGCCCTCGCGCTCCTGGTCGAGCTGCCAGTAGCGGCGCAGGGCGTCGACCGCGCGCTCACGGAACTGGAGGTCGTCGTTCGACTCCCCGAAGCCCGATCGTCGCCACGAGGACTCGAACAGGTGCATCAGGTACTCGAGCGAGCCGCCGCCCGACTGATGGAAGCGCTCGAGAACCTGGTGCACGACGATGCCGAAGCGCTGGTTGATCGAGGGCTCCTCGGGGATCCGGAAGACGCGCGCGAACTTGTACTTGAGTGGGCACAGGCGGTACGTCTCGATGTCGGAGGCCGACAGCATCAGCCCGTTGCCGCGGCGGGGGATGAAGTGATCGAGCGAGGGCTCGGAGAAGCCCGCTCGGATGAGCCCGCCGGCGCCCGTGCCGGGCCGCTCGGAGTCGCGCAGGTAGGCGTCGAGCGCCGAGGTCCCGAACAGCTCGCGCTGCTCGGGAGTGGCCGCCTGCACGAGCAGGTCGTTGACCTCGGGGATCGCATCGGACACCGACTGGCCGTCCTTGGAGCGCTCGATCAGCGCCGCCAGCTTGAGCAGCTCGAGGTAGCGGGCGACGCCGTGGGAGACGTCGAGGTAGGTGTCGAGACGCATCTCGCCGAGCCGCCCGCCGATCTCCGAGACAGTGTCGAGCACCTCGTCGCGCATCATCCGGAAGGTCGAGTGGAGGCCCTCCGCGGGGCCGAAGAGCTGCTCGTCGAAGTTCTCCTCCGCCGCGCCCAGGGCAGCCCGCGCCTCTTCGTAGAACGGCGAGGGCCGGTCCGGGGCGCCGGGGTCCGAGCCCTCCGCGAACGACAGCACGAGGCCCAGGCGCGCGCGCGTCATCGCGACGTGGAGCAGCCGGCGCATGCGACCGTCGTGGGCGTCGCGTCCACCGGCCGGCAGGCGCTCCTTGAGCAGCGCGTCGGGCACCTCGTCGCCGCCGCGCCGCGCCGAACCGGGCATCGCCGCCGCCGTCAGCCCGAGCACGAAGACGTGCTCCCACTCTCCCCCGCGAGCGGACTCGATCGTCATCACCCGCACCCCGGGGCCCGCCGGCGGGCCCTCGTCCTCGGGCTCTCGCTCGGCGGCCTCGCTGACCGCTGTCGCGTAGCGCGCGAAGCCCCGCGTCGAGCCGTCGGGCTCGCGGCGCATGTAGATCGAGGCGAGCTCCGACAGCCGGGCGATCGCCCTCAGGCGCTCGATAGTGTCGGCCTGGGCGGCGAGTGCCTGGCGCCGGCGCAGCCCGATGCGCTCGACCAGGCGATGCACGAAGGCGTCAGGGCGCAGCTCGTCGAACGCGCGCGCCGCGCCGCGATAGAGCTTCAGGAACGCCTGCGCGCGCTCGCGGCCCTCGGGCGAGAGCTGCGGCCCCTCGCAGGCGGCGGCGACAGCGGAGACCATGTCGAGCTTACGCCGCCGGGCGAGCTGGGTGAGGCGGGCGAGGTCGACCGAGCGCAGCTCGATCGGTGCGCGCGAGAGCGCCCGCACCACGGCGCCCGAATCGGCTGGGTCGGCGAGCAGTCGCAGCCACGCCAGCGCGTCGCGCACCTCGCCGCGCTTGAAGTATGCGCCGGCGCCCGCGACGCGGTGTGCGATCGCGCGCTCCGCGAGTGCCGAGCCGACCAGCGCGCCGTCGCCCTCGACCGAGCGCACGAGCACGCAGATCTGCTCCGAGGCGACGCCCGCAAGCATCAGTCGCTCGGCTGCGCCCGCGACGGCCTGCGCCTCGGCGCGCGCACTCGTGGCGCGCCAGAAGCGCACTTCGCCGCCTGGCGTGCCGCGCAGGCGGCGTTCGCCGCCGTCACCGTGGGTGAGCACTGCCGAAGCCGCCTGCACGACCCGCCCGGGACAGCGCAGGCTCTGCTCGAGCGCCACGACGCGCGCGTCAGGGCGCTCGCGCTGGAAGTCGGCCGCGTTCTTGCGCCCGGCCCCGCGCAGGCGGTCGATCGCCTGGTCGCGATCGGAGGCCGCGCTGACGCGGTGGTGATCGTCCACCAGCAGTCGCACGAGCGTGCCCGAGGCGTGGTCGATCTCCTCGAGGTCATCGAGCAACACGTGTCCGAAGCGGGCGGCGACGCGGTGGCGCACGTGCGGGCGGTCGTGAAGCAGGCGCTGGGCGCAAAGCAGCACATCGCCCGCGTCGAGCGCGCCGGCCTCTGCGAGCAGCCGGTCGTGGTCCTCGTAGAGCCGCGCCCACTCGAGCTCGGCGTCGGCCTGAGCCCGGGTGGCGTCGCTCGAGGCGTGGCTCTGGAGCGACTCCGCGTAGGCGCGGTAGTCGGCGACCGAGACCATCTCGCGCTTGAGGCGATCGATGCGTGACACGAAGCGGGCAAGCAACGGCGCCGGGTTGCCGCGGATCTCGTGGCGGCGCAGGGTCAGCTCGTCGATCCGGTCGAGCAGCAGCGCCAGCCGATCGGCGCGACTGAGCACCGTGAAGAACGGGTCGAGGCCGGCCTCGACGGCCTCGTCGTGCAGTAGGTCGGCGCACAGCGCCGGCACGGTCGTGACGAGCAGCTGCTCGTAGGGTGCGTCGATCAGCGTCTCGAGCCGGCGCCGGGCGTGCTCGGCCGCTGTGGGTGTCCGGGTGAGAAGCACAAGGCGCTCCACCGAGTGCTCGTTCTCGGCGAGCCACGCGAAGCGCCGCAGCAGCACCTCGGTCTTGCCGGTGCCGGCCCCCCCGAGCACGAGGAGAGGGCCGTCCGGTCGAGTCACTGCCCCGAGCTGCGCTGAGCTGAGGCCGGCGAGGGGGTCTGACATCGGCTTCTAGCATAGGCTCGGAATGAGCCCCGACGACCCAGTCGCGTCCCGACCAGACGGCGACTGGCTCGCACTTTGCCGCCGTGCCGGTGAGGCCGTGGCCGTCGCGCTCGAGCGCTACCCGACGCGCGCCGAGCGTGAGCGGCCGACCGGGCGCGGCGAGGGCGGCGACGTCGCGCTCGTGATCGATCGCGCGGCCGAGGACGCTGTCTTCGCCGAGCTCGAGGCGCTCGGTCGACCGATGACCGTGATCTCGGAGGAGCGCGGCCACGTCGCGCTCGGCGGCGGGGGCCCCGTGCACGTCGTTGTCGACCCGATCGACGGGTCGCTCAACGCGAAGCGCGGCCTGCCCTTCCACTGCGTCTCGATCGCCGTAGCTTGCGGCCCCACGATGGGTGATGTCGAGGTCGGCTATGTGCTCGATCTGGCGACGGGCGAGGAGTGGTGGGCCGAACGCGGGGCGGGTGCGCATCTGGACGGGAATCGACTCGCCAAGCCCGACCCTGCTCCGCTCGAGATCCTGGCGATCGAGTCGGCCCACCCCGCCAACGTCGCCGCGGCCGCCGATGCACTGGCGGCGACGGGCGCCGCGCGCCTGCGGGCGCTCGGGTCGATCGCGCTGTCGCTGTGCTCCGTGGCGGCCGGCCGGGCGGACGCGATGGTCTCGCTGCGTGCCGCTCGCTCCGTAGACGCCGCGGCCGCGCAGCTCGTGGTGCGCGAGGCCGCCTGCTCGGTCGCCTTCCCGGACCACGGCAGGGATCCACTGACGACGCCGCTCGCGCTCGACATGCGCTCACGCGTAGTCGCGGCCACCACGCCTGTGGCGCTCGAAGATCTCGTGCGCGGGGTTGCCACGTAACGGACTGGGAATATGGCCACGATGGCGAGGCTCCGGCGCTCAGACTCCTCGACACCGGGGATCCGCCGGCGTGGCCGGGGGCGCGGGTTCGAGTACCTCGACGAGCAGGGCAGTCGGATCGAGGACCCGGTCGTGCTCGAGCGGATCCGCGAGCTGACCGTCCCACCGGCCTGGAAGGACGTCTGGATCTGCCCGTACCCGATGGGCCACATCCAGGCGGTCGGGATCGACGCGGCCGGGCGCAAGCAGTACCGCTATCACCAGAAGTGGCGCGAGCGCCGCGACCAGGAGAAGTTCGACGAGATGATCGAGTTCGCGCGCTCGCTGCCGAGGATGCGCGAGCGCGTGGCGCGAACGCTCGCCGAGGATGACTCGATGTCCCGCGAGCGCGTGCTCGCCTGCGCCACGCGCCTGCTCGACCGCGGCTTCTTCCGCGTCGGCGGCGAGGACTACGCGGTCGAGAACGAGACCTACGGCCTCGCCACGCTCGAGAAGCGCCACGTCAGCGTCGATGGCGACCGGATCACCTTCGACTACGTCGCCAAGAGCGGCAAGCGCCGAATCCAGGCGGTCAAGGATCCGACGCTCGCGGCGGTCGTCGAACGGCTCAAGCGCCGCCGCGGCGGCGGCGACGAGCTGCTGGCCTACAGGCGCGGGCGCAAGTGGTCAGACATCCGCTCTGACGACGTCAACGCCTACGTCAAGCAGGTCACGGGCGGCGACTTCTCGGCCAAGGACTTCCGCACCTGGGGGGCCACCGTGCTGGCGGCTCAGGCGCTAGCGGTCGCCGCTCCAGTCGCCGGCTCGAAGACCAGCCGCAAGCGCGCGATCACCCGTGCGGTCGACGAGGTCGCGCGCTACCTCGGCAACACGCCGGCGGTCTGCCGGGCGTCCTACATCGACCCGCGCGTGTTCGACCGCTACGCAGGCGGGCTGACGATCGGGGGCGTGATCGAGACCTTCGGCGAGGCGGCCGGGGAGGGCGATCCGCAGGCCGTGATCGAGGAGGCCGTGCTCGACCTGATCTGCGGGCACGAGGACTCCGACGCAGTCGAGCGAGCAGAGCAGCTCGCGGCGGCCTGACGACTGAAGGTCGACCTAGTAGCGGCGGGCGCCGAACTCCGTGGCGTAGGTCTCGGCGGCGTCGAGACGGCGGACCGGAGCGCCGGAGGCCGTGCCGATGCCGACCTCGCTGAAGCGTCCGAGTATGTTCGCCCGGTGGCCGGGGCTCGCCATCCAGGCCTTGACGACCTCGACCGGCGTGGCGAGCCTGCCGCTGCCCCAGGCGAGGTTCTCGCCGACCGTCCACGAGGCGTTGCGGGTGTAGCCGGTTCGCTCGATCCGGCGCACGAACGACATGCCCGAGGGCGAGTCGTGTGAGAAGTAGGTGCGCTCGACCATGTCGCGGGCGTGGCGCCTCGCGGCGACGGCGAGTTGCGCGTTGTGGCGCAGCGCATCGAGGCCCTCGCCGCGACGCTCCTCGTTGAGGAGGCAGAGCGTTGCCCGCCTGATCGTCTCCGTCGAGGTCTCGGTCGGGTGGGCCGTGGCGCCCTGGCAGACGGCGGCGGCGGCGGGCGGCGGGGCGACGGCGAGCGCGGTGAGC
>JACCXP010000144.1 GCA_013696905.1 Thermoleophilaceae bacterium | reverse complement strand
TCCAGGGTCGGGTGCTCCCGATCGGCGGGCTCAAGCAGAAGGTGCTGGCGGCCCACGCCGCCGGGCTCACCGACGTGATCCTGCCGGAGCGAAACCGCGGCGACATCGACGACGTGCCCGAGCACGTGCGGGAGGAGATGCGCTTCCACCCGGTGATGACGGTGGGCGAGGTGCTCGAGCTCGCGCTCGAGCCGAAGTCGGTCGCGCTGACCATCTAGGTCCGCGCCGTCGACCACTTACTCGATGAGGAACCCGACCTCGTCGACGTAGCACCAGTTCCGATCCTCGCCTCGCTGGGCCGAGTGCACGACCGGATGCGCCGTCTCGGCCGCGTGCGCGCGGGCATGGCGGTTGGGCGACGAGTCGCAGCAGCCGGTCTGCCCGCGGCTCAGGCACTGGCGCGAGTGCACCCAGGTGCCGCCGATGCGCAGGCACTCCTCACAGCCGTCTGCCGGTCTCCACCGGCCCGACGGCGATCCGGTCGAGGTGGGTGCAGCTCTGGGTCATGTCGTCTTTCCATCGTTGACTCGTTCGACCTCCATCCCGAGTGCAGGACCGAGCTCCTGCGCCTCGTAGGAGCCCTCGTGGCGGTGGCCGTCGATGAACAGCGTGGGCGATCCGCGAACTCCGCTCGCGGCCCCGCTCACTCACGCTCGATGCGAGCGAGATGCGTCGACCCCTCGACCTCCGCCGCCAAGGGCTCGGCGCCGAGCCCGACTTGCGCGGCGTACTCGCGCAGGTCCTCGGCCGCGAGTGCCTTCTGGCGGTGGAAGAGCAGGTCGTGCATGTCCCGGAGGCTTTCGCCCTGCCGCCGCTCGAGCGCCTGCACATGGCGGTAGGCCAAGCGCGTGTAGGGCACTCGTAGTCGCCGTACAGCACCAGCGTCGGCGCTCCCGGCGCCACCCCGCGCTGGTGGTCGGCTGCATCGACGGACACCGCCAGCTCGACCGAATCCCCCAGGTCCATCACCGTCCTCTCGCCCGCTGGAGCGCCAAGCGTACGCTGCTTCGATGACCCGCCACACCTCGGCCTCGCTCACCGTCGCCGCCTGCGCGCTTTCGTGGGGGCTCGTCGCGATCATCGTGCGCCGGCTCGAGATGCCGGCGATGGCGATCGTCTTCTACCGCGTGCTGTTCGCCGCCGTGGCTATCGCGATGGCGCTCGTGCTGGCACGGCGCGCTGAGCTGCTGCGCACTCCCAACCGCGCGGTGCTCGTGCTCGGGCTGCTGCTCGCGCTCCATTGGACGTGCTTCTTCGCGGCGATCCAGGAGACGTCGGTGGCGAGCGCCGTGCTCATCACCTACTCCTCGCCCGTGCTGGTGGCGATCCTCGCGCCCGCCGTGCTCGGCGAGCACGTGCCCGCGCTGTCGGTCGCGGCGCTCGTGCTGTCGCTCGCAGGGATTGCGCTGATCGCGCTCTCCGGGGAGGGCGGCGACGTGCGCCCCACAGGTGTCGTCCTCGCGCTCGGCGCGGCGGCGACGAGCGCGCTCCTCTTCGTCGGCTTCAAGCGCTTCGCAGCCGACGTCGCGCCGGTCACCGTCGTGCTCTATGAGACGGCCGTCGCGGCCCTCGTGCTCAGTCCCGCCGCAATCGCCGGCGGCTACGCGCTGGGGATCGAGGCGGTCGGCTACCTGATCGTGCTCGGAGTCGTCCTCACCGGGCTCGTTATCGTCGTCTTCGTCGCCGCCCTGCGCGACGTGCCCGCGACGACAGCTGGGATAATCGCCTACATGGAGCCCGTGTCCGCTGCCGCGCTCGCCGCGCTGCTGCTCGGAGAGATCCCATCCGCGCCGGTGATCGCCGGCGGCGTCGCGATCGTCGCCTCCGGCGCGGCGGTGGCCCTGCGGGCGCCGGCGGCGCACACGTCGACCGCTGCCGCGCCGGAGTCGCCGTGAACAGGGGAGGCAACGGATCGTGGCTGGCGCTCCCGCTCGCGCTCGGCGCGCTTGCGCTAGCGCCGGCGAGCGCCGCCGCCCAAGGCGTCGCGACGAGGGTGATCGATCGCGCCGCAACTTCGTTGCGATCGGATCCGATCTACGTCGACCCGGAGGCCGAGGCGCGCCTCGACGAGGGCACCGCGGCCCGGATCCGCCAGCGCATCGAAGAGCGCGGCGCAGGCCCGATGTACGTGGCTGTGCTGGCCGACGAGGCGCGCAACGAGGCGGGCGGAGACCCGTCGGCCGTCGGCGCCGAGATCGCGCGGCGGCTGGGCGCGGATGGCACCTACGCCGTCGTGGTCGGCAACTCCTTCCGCGCCGGTTCGCGCGGCGTGCTCGAGAGCGGCGAGGCTCCTCGGCTCGCCCGTGCCGCGCTCGATGCCCACGGGGACGACGGCGTCGGACCGATCCTGCTCGACTTCGTCGACCGTGTCGGCGAGGCGCGCGCCGGTGGAGGCTCCGACGGTTCGGGCGAAGGGGGAGGCGGTCCGGGCGGTGGCTTCCTGATCGCCCTGCTCGCGGGCGGCGCGGCGCTCTTCGGGCTGCGGCGATTCATGCGCGAGCGCCGGCGGCGCCGGGAGCTCGA
>JACCXP010000235.1 GCA_013696905.1 Thermoleophilaceae bacterium | reverse complement strand
CGCAGTCCGCGGCCCTCCCGGCGTCGTCCAGGTGCTCGCCCGCCACGACGACCACATGCACGTGCGGCTGCCCCCTCGCTGAGCGCCGATCAGCGCTGCCCGTCGAGCAGGTCGTACACGATCCCTGTCGCGAGCGCGTAGACGGAGTGATGCCAGGCGTCGATCGCGATCTCCTGTTTCGGCCAGAAGACGATCGGCGGGGCGATCTCGAGCGCCGGGAGGGTCACCTGGGCGGCGCCGTAGATCGCCGCTCCGTGCATCGCCGTGGCCGCCCTCGGTGACAGCCCCGCCGCGCTCAACAGGCCGCGTACGAGGCCCCAGCCGGTGCCATAGCCCCAGTGCGAGAGGTCGTTGAAGCGCGCTTGGGCGACCGCGTCCTCGAACTCCTTGATGCCGAGCATCTTCGCCGTCGCCCGGGCCGGCGCATCCGAGGGCGCGCGGCCCCGCAGCTTCGCCTCGAGCGTACTCGAGACCGTCATCGCCGCGGTTCCGGCGAAGCCCGCGATTAAGCCCTTGCCGACCGCGCCTGCGACGTTCTCGACTTGCTCTCTCATCTGCCGGCCTCCGTTGGCTCGGTGGGGTGGGGGTGAGTGGTCTGCGTCCGGGCGCGCTCGAAGCTGCCATCTCTGCGCCGGCCGGCGTCGACGCGGCCGCCGAGGCGCTCGAGCAGGTGGTCGCCTACCCGCAGCGCGTTCGCGATCGCGGTGAGCGCTGGGTTGACTGCGCTTGACGACGGGAAGAAGCTGGTGTCGACGACATACAGGTTGTCGAGGTCGTGCGCCTTGCAGTCGACGTCGAGCGCCGAGTCGGCGGGATCGGTCCCGAAGCGGACGGTGCCGCAGTTGTGGGCGATGCCCGCCAGCGGGATCTGCTGATCGAGCACTGACCAGCGCGGGATCGACGAGTCGTGGCATCCGAGTGGCCCGAGCAGGCCCTGAAGCTTGGCAAGCAGGCGCTCGTGCGGCTCGGTGTTGAGGTAGGTCTTGGCGAGGTGGATCTGGCCCTGGCGGTCGACGGTCACGCGGTTGTCGGGGTGCGGCAGGTCCTCGGTCGTGATCCAGAAGTCGATCGCGTGCCTGGCCATGTAGTCGAGCGCGAAGCCCGGCGCAAACCACGGGGCGCCGGCCCTGAGGATGTTCTTGTCCGACTTGCCGAGCATCTGGATGTGCCCGAGCGGGAGGTCTGAATCCTCGGCGCCCCAGTAGTAGTCGTTGATCCCGAGGGTCTTCTGGAACTTGGTCGGGTTCGGCGTCTGCGAGATCGCGACGACGCCCGAGTTGAGATGGGCCATGTAGTGGCGGCCGACGACGTCGGACGAGTTCGCGAGGCCCTTGGGGTGGCGGTCGGACGCGGACCTCAGCAGCAGCGCCGCGGAGTTGGCGGCCCCGCACGAGACGACGACGATGTCGCCGCTGTAGGCCTCTTCGGCGCCCGCTCGGTCGACGACCACGCGGGTCACGCTGCGCCCGGTGGTGTCGGTCTCGAGCCGCGCCACCTTGGAGTGCGTTCTCAGCGTCAGGTTGTCGTAGGCGAGCGCCGGGCGCACGCACAGCACGTGGGCGTCGGCCTTGGCGTCTGTGAGGCACGGGAAGCCGTCGAACTTGGCGCAGCGCACGCAGCGGCCGGCCTCGGGATCGGATTCGTCGAGGTCGATCCCGACCGGCAGGTGAAAGGGCCGGTGGCCGGTCTTCTCGAAGTCCTCGTGCAGGCGCTGGATGCGCGGCTCGTGCGAGACCGCGGGGTAGGGGAACGGTTCCGAGCGGGGGGGCTCGGTCGGATCCTCGCCGGCCCGGCCGTGCACGAGGTAGAGCCGCTCGGCCTCGCCGTAGTAGGGCTCGAAGTCCTCGTAGGAGAGCGGCCACGCCGGCGACACGCCGCCGTAGTGGGCGACCTCGCCGAAGTCGCGCTCGCGCAGGCGGAAGAGGATCGCGCCGTACACCTTGGTGTTGCCGCCCACGAAGTACTGCGCGTGGGGCGTGAACTCCTCGCCATGCTTGTCGCGCCACTGCTCGTCGGTCGTGTAGCGGCCGCGGCCGAAGACCTCCTTGGAGTCCCAGTTCTCCGGCTCGCGCGGGAGGTAGCCGCCGCGCTCGAGCAGCAGGATGCGCTTGCCGGATGGCGCGAGCCGGTGAGCGAGCGTGCCCCCGCCGGCGCCCGTGCCGATGATGATGACGTCGTAGTGCTCTGGCAACGCTCTGAGACCTCCTGCTAGACGAGGGCGATCGGCGAGGTCCAGGCGCCGC